>CALCOW010000426.1 GCA_937899935.1 uncultured Phycisphaerae bacterium | reverse complement strand
GAGGCCAGTTTCTCGAAGTGCCTGTGATTCAAATGGTGTGTGGCCAGTCAGTAGTTCGTAGAGAAGCACCCCCAAGGAATAGACATCGCTTCGGGTATCAATGTCAACGGCGCTCATTTCAGCCTGCTCCGGTGACATGTACTCTGGAGTCCCGATGAGCTGGCCTTGTTGAGTAAACAAGGTGTTTTCTGTCAACGATTGGCTGGTGGCTTTTGCAATGCCAAAGTCAATGATCTTAGGCTGAGGCTCATCACGCTCATTGATAATGACCAGGATGTTGGCCGGCTTCAAATCACGGTGGATGACCCCCTTCATATGCGCGTGTTGCACAGCATCACAGACGGCAGTAAACAGCTGCAGCCGTGTTCGAGTGTTCATCCGGTGCCGATCGCAATAGGTAGTGATCGATTCACCTTGCACGTATTCCATGACGAAATAGGGCCGGTGATCTTCGGTCGTGCCCGCCTCATACACGCGTGCAATGCCGGGGTGGTTCATCAAGGCCAGTGCTTGTCGCTCAGCCTCGAATCGCGCAATGACGGCCCGGGTGTCCATGCCTGGTTTAATGATCTTCAGTGCCACACGGCGTTTGACCGGTGCCAACTGATCGGCGAGATAGACCACGCCAAAGCCACCTTCGCCGAGGCGGCTTAGTATTTTGAAGTTGCCAACGGTATCGCCTGGCTGTAAGCCAATGGGTTTCGATCGCTCTGGCACACTTGATTGATCAAGCGTCGCGTCCGGATCAGGCGTTGGATGTTCACCAGAACCTTGAGTCATGGCCATCAGGGTAGCGTAGGTTCAAGGGGTTCTGTGTCTTTTTAGGCCAGGGGTTCAAGCTTGGCTCGATATTGGACAGCCATCGCGTCTAAAGATTCGATGATGTTTGGATTGTCAGCGCCGAGTATCTGGCGATTGGTCTGCATCGATTCGGTGTAACACGGTAGCGTTTGATGGTATTGGCCGACGGTCTCTGATATCGCTGGAGTTCAGGCGGCAAGGCAAGTGTCGACGATCGTTGAATCGTGCCCCACACGCCTTTGGTACCCCACCTGCTCAAGGATCTTGAGTGCGGTGGGCGTTTCAAGACTATTGGAGTAGAATCTCCACCCTGATGAGCGCGCGTAGCTCAATTGGATAGAGCATCGGTCTTCGGAACCGAGGGTTGGGGGTTCGAGTCCCTCCGCGCGTGTTTGATCAGCGGCCATGGCCTTGCATACACAGGAGTCTGATTCGTATGGGCATTCTTGAAGGGAAACGCGGTCTGATTGTTGGTGTTGCCAACGAGCATAGTTACGGCACCCATATCGCGGCCTCTATTACGCGTGAGGGCGGTGAATGTCTCTTTACGCATTTGCCCGGCGAAAAGATGGCGCGTCGTTGTTCAAAGGCAATCGACAAAGTTGGTTTGACCAATCCCTGGTTAGAGCCACTCGATGCTTCGAATGATGAAGATTTGGATCGCGTCTTCGAGAAAATTGGTACCGATTTTGGATCAATTGACTTTCTGGTGCACTCCATCGCATTTGCTGATCGTGACTGGCTGAAGGCCGGGCACTTTGCAGCGACACCTCGTGAGGTGTTTAACCAGGCGCTCGACATCAGTGCCTATACCTACATGGCCATGGGTAATCGTGCGGCAAAAATAATGCCTCATGGTGGCGGCATGGTTTCGATGAGTTATTACGGGGCAGAGAAAGCAATCCCTGGTTACAACGTGATGGGCGTTGCTAAATCGGCGCTTGAATCGGTGACACGCTACTTAGCAGCTGATTTAGGTCATCAAGATGTTCGCGTCAACTGCATATCTGGCGGTCCACTACGAACACTCAGTGCCATGGCTGTGGGGGGCTTTGCTGAAATACTCGATTGGGTCGAGCAAGATCGGAAGAGC
>CALCOW010000425.1 GCA_937899935.1 uncultured Phycisphaerae bacterium | reverse complement strand
CCTGGGCCGTCACCTAACGCCTGGGCATTTTTATGGGCCAGGCCACTGACAACCGAGAAATGTTTTCGGACGGCTGCTAACGGTTCAAGCGATGGAGGTAGAACATACTCATTCCCCACCGTCTTCGGCATCCAAGCAGGTGGATCGACGCCATTGGGAATGAATAAGAACGCCGCTCGCATTGGTGGAGATGATCCCTGACCTACCAGGTTTTGAGCACCACTGGCCAGAGAAGTCAAAGACCGAGGCAGCATTGCTTCAAGCCATGGCAAAGCCATCGCGGTACCCAGTCCACGCAACATTGTTCGACGTGACAGTTGGCTACTCATGGATGACCTCTCTTCTGTTGATACTCAACCTATTCTCTGCTGGCGCTGGCTGGTCTGCACGCCGTATTGCAAAAGCCTGAGACTCAATGACCGCAATGACCATGGAACGCAAGGTTGGATCCGGACCAATCTTGCGTAAGATTGCATCGACTTCAGCTTCATCTTCTTGCGACAAGCCACGACCAAGCGCATAAGTCAGCATATGTCGACAACACGATCGAAGAAAATCTGATCGTTCGAGTAGTAAATCACGCAGCCCCTTCGGCCCTTCAAGCAGCGTTCCATCAGGCAATCGTGCGGCCGAATCAATCGGCACGCCCTTTTCGTGTTCTCTCCAACGTCCCACCGCGTCGAATGGCTCTAATGCAAAACCCAGCGGGTCGAGCCGCTCATGACAAGAAATACAGGCTGGATCACTGCGATGGATCTCGAGCATGGCACGCAGTGACATCTCACCTTTGACCTTTCCATCGTTTGGCAGTCCGTCAACATTGGCAGGTGGCGGTGGCGTTGGATCATCAAAGAGCACTTCCAGAACCCACTTACCTCTTTTCACTGGACTTGTTCGTGTTGGGTTACTGGTTGCAAGAAGCACGCTGGCGTGCCGAAACACACCCATGTCATGAAGAGTCTCATGCGGTACTCGATCAAGTGAGACACGGCGCATTTCCGATCCTTTTATGCCCGCAATATTGTAATGGCGAGCAAGCACCTCATTCATGAAGGTCCAATCAGCGTTGAGTAAATCTCGTAGCGGTCGATCTTCTCGAAGAATGGCATCGAACACCAACACCGTCTCTGCTCGCATCGCCGCTAAGAGGTCTTCAGTAAACTCACCAAATTGCTCCTGGTCGGGTCTCATCTGACTCAAGCCATCAATCTGTAACCACTGAGCGCCAAAGCGTTCTGCCAGTGCGATGGTACGTGGATCTTTCAACATGCGCTCTATCTGCTCATAGCGCTGCCCAGGATGATCCAGCGCCCCAGATGATGCGGCCTCCATCAAGATGGAGTCAGGTGCACTCGACCATAAAAAGTAACTCACACGTGTTGCCCACTCCCATGCATCAACCGTGCGCTGTAACTGACCAGGTGCTGGGTCCACTTCGATCCGAAACAAGAAACGTGGGTGCACTAAGATTGCGGTGAGCGCTGTGCGAAGTCGCCGTGCCTCGCTTGGTTCCCCAACGTGTATGTCGCTCACCAATTCGAGAAGTGGCTCCACTTCTGATAGTGAGACGTCCCTACGCCATGACATCGCAGCCAAAAGACGAACTTGCTCCGCCAATTGATCGGCCTCGGGCAACTCATCTGTTTGCTCAAACAACCATCGTTGGAGAGGCGTGGGCCTTGGAATGTCGAGTGGACCTGTCAGTGAAATAGATTCCAGATAAGCATTGCGATCTCGCTGCTTCGGATCAGGGTGTTCTGGCCTATAAAAGTCATTGAGAAAACGAACGGCCGTTGTTTGGAGGCCGGGTTCTAACTCGACTTCAGTCCCTATTGTTTGCCAGACCATATGTCCTGGAACATCAAATCGCGCAATTGACGAACCGTTTAACAACAGGGCCATCTTCACCACGTCATCGCCAGCTTGCTTTCCGGCCACCTTGGCCTCAATGCGATAACGCCCTGCGTGAACTAACTCTATCTCGCCGGAAAGAACACTTCTAGTAAACAACACCCATCCATCTTTCGACTGATTCGCACCATGGGATGTCGAGAGTTCGTCGTCACGTATCTCAAAAACAACTGGTTCGGCGATCTCAAGATCGACTATCGCTGCTCGCGCAATCATCTCAGCAGCATCCATGTACTTTTCGAACAGAAGTGGCGATATCGAAAGCATGTCTCCGTTGTTGTCAAAACCATGACCAATCTCATCAACTGGAAGATTCTCTGGATCAAAATCAACTGAGAAGAGATCTGCCACCGTATTGGTGTACTCGACTCGATTCAGCCTACGAATGGTGGTCCTGTTACGTCCATCTACTTGTGATGGCAGTCCATCAATCAGTGGTTGGAGATGTTCAATCACGGCCTGATATTCAGCATCAGTAGGCCGTTGACCCTTTGGTGGCATATCTTTGGCAATGGCTCTTGCTTGAACATCTCGCCACACCGGCCACACCTGATCTTCGTCCAAAGCGTTAAGCGCTGCGGCCAAGTCAAGATCAGCTTTGGGGGACGGTGCACTGTGACAGTCGAGACACCATTGATTGATAAAGGCATTCAATGGCTCAGCACCCGTTTGCCCCCAGCTCGAATCGACGTGCTTCATGGCCAGCACCAGCATTCCTAATACAACTACTTGGTAGTAAGCACGACGAGAATCACGTTGCCTTTGGCTCTGTCGCATAACTCTCACTCAACCAAGGTCTTCACAGCTGGCACCTGGTAGTGAACTCTGAGTCTTTGGAGTTCTTCTCTCAGATTCTTCTGAATTGCTGCGTAAGCTTCATCATTGGCACGATTGTGAACTTCGTTTGGATCTTTGTGAAGATCGTACAGTTCCCAGGCATCTAATTCAGGAAAGTAAATCAGCTTGTATTGATCTGTACGGACACCATAATGCGGCTCCACATTATGAATGCCCTTCTCTGAATACTCGTAGTAGATACTTGAACGCCAATCTTCTGGAGCCTCACCACGCAATAGAGGAGTCAAGCTACGCCCCTGCATTCGAGACGGCGACGCAACTCCCGCTGCATCCAACAAGGTTTGAGCCATATCCAAATTTTGAACTAACTCCTGCCGCCGTTGGCCTGCAACGGCCTGCCCAGGCCATCGAATGATCATTGGCAAGCGTAGCGATGGCTCATACATGAAACGTTTGTCGTACCAGCCATGTTCACCTAGATAAAACCCCTGATCAGAAACATAAACGACGACTGTGTTGTCACTCAGTCCGGCAGCATCAATCGAATCAAGAAGTCGTCCCACATTGTCGTCGACTGAAGCAATACAACGCAGATAGTTTTTGATGTATCGCTGGTACTTCCATCGCACTAGGTCCTTACCATGAAGGTTCTTTTTAATGAATTCATCATTACGAGGATTAAAAGCCGCTTCCCATTGAACTCGTTCTTTTGGTGTCATTCGCTCAAGAAGGCCATTTGCCCAACGGTCCGGGCCGTCAAGAGACGCTTCTGGATCAGTGGGTGGAACCTTTAGGTCATACGACATCCACATGTCGTTGGCAATTGACATCTCTTGATTACGCGCCGCATCACTTCTTGTTGAATAGTCATCAAAGAGTGTCTCTGGCTCAGGAATCTGAACATCTTCATACAACATCAAATGATCTGTTCCTGGCATCCAGCTTCGATGTGGTGCCTTATGCTGCACCATCAATAAAAATGGACGGCTCTGATCACGTTGTTCAGTGAGCCAATTCAGCGCTTTATCTGTTGTGACATCGGTGCAATATCCACGAACAACGTGCTTGCCTTCCTTTGTTACAAATTCTGGAGAATAGTAGTGCCCCTGCCCTGGCAGTACTTCCCAATGATCAAATCCAGTCGGATCAGTTTTGAGATGCCATTTGCCGAAGAGTGCTGTCTGATACCCTGCCTGCTGTAGAAGGCTCGGAAACGTGGCTTGTGAACCATCAAAAACATCACCATTATCTTCGACACCATTGATATGACTATGGGTGCCAGTAAGGAACACCGCACGGCTCGGTGCACAAATACCATTCGTGCAAAAGGCATTCTCAAAAAGGGTGCCCTGCTCCGCGAGCTGATCAAGGCGTGGCGTCTGGTTGATCTTTGAGTGATAGGCACTGACTGCAGCCGAAGCATGATCATCAGTCATGACAAAAACAATGTTTGGTTGCTCCCCACCGAATGCATCTCGTGTGCAGCAACTGACAAATACAAACAGCAATATGTTATAAAGCGATCGAATCACGTCTGTATTCTACATCGAGAGGTCTATGAGCTACAGTGTTTTTCTCTGATCCTAGATTTGATCTAGTTGAAATGCCTAGGCGCGTGTTAGAATCGCCACGTCAAAGCAAATAGGGTTTTACCATGCATCTGAAATCACTATTGATCATGTTGACTATTCTCAGCTTCGAGGTGAACTGCGTCTGGAGCGATGCTGAAGAACGCCCTCCAAATGTCGTGATTATTTTTACCGATGATCAGGGCTGGTTTGATTTAGGCGCCAACGGAGGCAACCACGTTTCCACGCCCTATCTCGATCAAATGGCAAAAGAGGGCCTGCGGTTTACAGACTTTTATGTCGCACAACCAGTCTGCTCGGCCTCCAGGGCAGCACTGCTGACTGGCTGCTATCCGAACCGTTTAGGCATTGCTGGCGCGCTCAATCCAAATGCTCGCCATGGTATTCATCAAGACGAAATCACACTCGCAGAGGTTTGTAAATCTCAAGGCTATGCAACGGCTGCCTACGGCAAGTGGCACCTAGGGCATCACCCTCAGTTCCTACCAGTGCACCATGGTTTTGATGATTACTTTGGTATTCCTTATTCAAATGATATGTGGCCTCAGCATCCAGAAGCTCGCAAAGGCACTTATCCACCCTTACCTTTAATCGAAGATGATCAAGTTGTTGAAACCAGTCCAGACCAGCGCCGTTTCACGACTGAGTTTACGCAGCGCGCTGTTGACTTCATAAAAAGGCATAAAAACGAACCCTTCTTTGTTTATCTTGCTCACCCCATGCCTCATGTCCCATTAGCAGTTCATAACGATCGCAAAGATGCAACGGGCATGGGTACGTATGCTGATGTCATTGGCGAAATCGACTGGTCTGTTGGTCAGGTACTGAATACGCTCGATGAACTGGGCCTGGATAACAACACTCTGGTGCTGTTCATGTCAGACAACGGCCCCTGGCTCAGTTATGGCAACCATGCAGGTCAAACAGGACATCTGCGCGAAGGCAAAGGCACCACGTTTGAGGGCGGCGTACGTGTTCCCTCAATTGCCCGGTGGCCAGGCCATGTGCCGGCCAATCAAGTCACCAAGGCCCCGGTCATGACCATCGATGTACTGCCAACGATCGCTGAACTGATTGATGCGCCAATTCCAGGCTCAGATGGCCAGCGGCCTATTGATGGCCGGAGTTACAAAGATCTATTACTCGGACAACCCGGCGCCACTTCACCTCAGGAAACATACTTCTTTTATTACCATGACAATCACCTGGAAGCCATGCGCCACAACAAATGGAAACTCCATTTTCCACACGGCTATCGAACCATGGGGAATCGACCCGTTGGCGATGATGGCATGCCTGGTAAATATGATTACTCAGCAAAAATTGACCTGGCTCTTTATGACTTAGAAGCAGATCCAAGTGAAGCAAACAATGTTGTTGATGAGTACCCAGAAGTTGTTGCCGAGCTGATCGCACTGGCCGACACAAAGCGGCAGGCGCTAGGAGATCGACTTACAAAAGTTCAGGGCACGGAAAACCGTGAGCCAGGACGCGTCTCTCAGCCACCTTCAAAATAGCCAGGAGCCGCAAGCGAAAGGCTATTCGTCTCTGAACACAGACTAGTCCGACTCTCTTTTGGTAAAGGTAGTCTCTGACCAACGCACCATATGGCCTTGGGAATGACGCCGCCAGGCTGTCCAAACTTGTGTATCCAATCTTGGACGTCGGACCGTGAGCTGAACCTGCGCCTCACGACGAGTCATTGGGTCCGTGAACGCGACATCAAAATCCCACTTCCATGTATTGCGATCAAAGACACCCCATCCAACCGTCATCGCACTGCTTGTGGTACCAAATGAAACAAGTTGATAAAGAGAGGTGCCACGGTCAAAGCCGAGAAACATTGTTCCCCAGTTCTCGACACCACCTTCTTCAACATAGTCAATTTGAAGAAATCTATTACCAGCAACCATCTCCATCGTTGCTTTACCGTTGGCCTCTTGGGGTGATGATTCAGGAAATGGCCAGACTTTTACGGTCCAATCCCACTGGCCAACAAATGGTTCCAATCGAGCCATGGCAATGGGGTCAGGTTTCGCGAGTTGAGCTCTTGACTCTTGCCAGCGCCTCGCTTGCTCTTCGTTTTCAGGCAGTGAAGCACCATATGGGCCAGCGCAACCAATACCTATGGTGCCTATCAATACGAAGGCTATTCTCACCACATGTCTACCACTGCAGCATTTGATCAAACGTAGAACCCTTCTCTTAGTACTTGCTACTTCGTCGTCCAGTGGATAATAACTGGTTCACCCGGTGGCAAAGATTTTTGAATAGCGGTCGCTAATTGGCTGCCTGTAATAGAGGAATCGAGCTGGACCGTGACGGTCACTTCGGTTCCCGAGCGATTGGCCGAGGTACTGAAAACTCTGAGTCCAGCATCCTCAAGACAACCTCTTGCTCGAGCGATGATGGCCTGCGTATCTCGTGAGGGATCAACGTTTAACTTGACCTCAACAGTTGACCTTGACTCCATGATCAGAAGCAAGATCCAAAAGAAAAGTGCCAGGATGATCGCCATGGCGATCAGATTAAGACCACATGCTAAACCGATCACGACCACGCCAATCGCCCTGGCGGTCACCTTCGGACGTTCAAAGACCGTTCGAAATCGAATCAAGCCTCCAATGCCGAAAATAACCAATGCCATTGGCGGGCTTACCTCAACAATATTTGCCACCATGGCGCCAAGCACGCCAAGCGCAATAAGCGCCTTACGTTCCTCGACATAAACTGGATCAGCGCTATCGGTCCCCGGCTGCCAAGCAATCATGGCGGCGCAGAGCAAAGCGACACCTAAGCCAATCAGAATCGAAAGGATGAGCTTCCAATCACTGAAGTACTGCCACTGCTCAGACCAGTGGATTCTATTTCTATCGGGGTCTGAATCGCCTACCTGCACGGCGCTCGGGGAATCTGAAAAACTCTGAAGGAGTTGATTACCGAGTCCATTGTTTCCAGAAAGCACTTCAGAGGCAGAGCCTGCATGATCGGCAGCGACTGGGCTAACAACTGCGGCAAAAATGAAAGCCGCCAAGA
>CALCOW010000424.1 GCA_937899935.1 uncultured Phycisphaerae bacterium | reverse complement strand
GATGAGCGGATTGTCGCGGAAAATCAGATTATTACTGCTGACATTGCGGCTCGTATTGAGGAACTGGGAATTGACTCGGTTCAGGTCCGCAGCGCCTTGGTCTGCGACACCTCAAGAGGCTGCTGCGTTGCTTGTTATGGCATGGACCTTTCAACTGGCCAAGCAGCAGAAGAAGGCCTGGCTGTCGGCACCATTGCTGCACAGTCCATCGGCGAGCCGGGCACACAGTTGACGATGCGAACATTCCACACCGGTGGCGTGGCCACGCGTGCAACGCTCGATCCATCACACCGCGCCGAAAATAGCGGTACGGTGGAATTGAGAAACTGCAACGAAGTCGAGGTCAAGACCGCCGACGGTGTACAACTGATCGCCTTGAAACGAAACGGTGAGGTGGCCATCCTAGACGATCGTGGACGCGAACTTGAGAAGCATAAGATCGAGTATGGGTCGGTCATCCGCGTCACTGCCGGTGAATCTGTCCGCAAAGGCAAGATCTTGGTCGAGTGGGACCCCCACCGAACACCAATTCTTGCAGAACGAACAGGAACCATTCGCTTCAAGGACATTCTGACAGATGACACTGTTCGAGAAGAAGACACGCCCGCTGGCAAAGAACTGATTGTGGTCGCCCATACCGGCGAGAAACACCCACAGATTCTGATTGAAGACGAAGCTGGAAATGTCTTGGACTTCCACCATCTACCAGCCAAAGCTCGCATTGAGGTCGAAGAAGGCCAGGCGATCAATATTGGTGAGATGCTTGCCAGACTTCCCTCTTTGGTTGCCGGCTCGGCTGACATTGTTGGTGGTCTGCCTCGCGTCACAGAGATCTTTGAAGCACGTATACCCAAGGATCCGGCCGTCACCAGCGAGATTTCAGGACGGGTCGAACTGCATCCTGATAAACGCAAAGGCAAAATGACCATCCGCGTCATCAATGAAGCCGGTCTCGAACTTGACCATCATGTGGCCCAAGGAAAACGGCTTCTTGTTCACACCAATGATCATGTCAAGGCTGGAGATCGCCTCACAGAGGGCCCAGAGATTCCAGCTGACATTCTGAAGATTAAGGGTGAGGAAGCCCTTTATAGCTACATGCTTGATGAAGTTCAGAATGTCTATCGAGCACAGGGCGTTCCAATTGCCGACAAGCACATTGAGGTCATTCTGACTTGCATGCTCAGCAAGGTACAAGTTGATCAGCCGGGCGATACCATCCTGCTGCCAAACGATGTGGTTGACAAATACACCTTCCGCGATGCCAATCGAACGCTTGCCAAGCAAGTGCGCGTGACCGATCCGGGTGATACCTCTCTCGCTGCTGGACAGATGATCGATAAGGATCTCTTTAAAGAGACCAACGACCTGGCTGAGAGCGAGGGTAAACAGGCGGCGAAATCCAAACGAGCCAGGCCTGCGATGGGCAAGACCCTACTGCTAGGCATCACCAAGGCCTCTTTGCAGTCAGAATCATTCCTCTCAGGAGCCAGCTTCCAAGAAACGACCAAGGTTCTCACCGAGGCTTCTCTCCGCGGCGCCGTCGACGACCTGCAGGGCCTGAAAGAAAATGTCTTGCTTGGGCATCTCATTCCAGCCGGCACAGGCTTCGATCCCTACCTCCGAATGAGGGTTGAGAGACTTGTTGAACCGCCAATTTCGATGGAAGAAGAGGAAGAAGCAATGTTGGCCGAGGCAGTGGAGGCGGCAGAAGCCCTTGGGGCCGAGCCATTATCTTCTGGTGCTGGCGTTGATTTTGCAGGCGAAGAGGTCTCAAAGGAAGCTCCCTCACTGGCTGGTGAGGGAGAGGCCTGATAGCTCGATTGACCTGGCTCAATCGAGCGGATCCTAGGCCGGTGAAACCACCTTTTTAGCCCCCTTAGTCGCGGTTTGTCTGCTATTATTCAACAAGTTAGGGACGGGTCGCAGCCCTCTAATGTGGAGACGCTGCGATGGAAGTGCCTATGCGCACATTTGGCGACTCCGAGGCCAGTGCGAATAGGCAGTGAGGCGGTGCGATGAATCACGCACAAGCTCTGGACGGCAATGCCGCCAAGAAGAGCACCAATGGGATTCGCACGGTCTTGAAAGATCAATGGAGTAACTAGGCATGATGCGCCCTCAAGCCCCCCTTAAGAATCTTTTCAATCGCTTGATCTTTGGAGTTCTCTCAGTTTCGCTGCTGACCATCAGCAACAGCGCTGTGGGTCAGCTCGCTGATAGTGACAGTCGTGCACCAGCAGCACGTGTAGACCAACAGATGCTTGAACGCATCGCGATCGAAGAAATGAGTGAGCAAGACATCGAAGCCATCAACGGCAAGCCACTCATCGCGCGCAAGCCATTGCCTAAAAGCAACCCACTGATTAAGCCAACGGGTTACGACGCGCGCTTAATCGTGAAGTTCGTAGATAGCATGAAAGCTCGACCTCAAGACAATGGCATGATTATGTCACGTGCTCGCCAAAGCACCTTTGAGGTTGATCTCTTAGCCAAACGCTATGGCGCGGTGTTCAGTTCTCCATTCCGAAAACTCGAGGAAGGCGACCTCAATCGGATACGTGCAAAAGCCGCCTTGAATTCTGGAAAAGCACAGCCTGACCTGGCCGGCATGATGTATATCGAGGCCCCTGATTCTTTTATGCAGCCGCTTGCAGAAGAATTACAAGCGCTTGATTGTGTCGAGTGGATTGCTTACGAAACTTTGCCAGAGCCTCATGGCTTCAGCGCGAATACCTCCCTGCCGGCAGCGACGGTGGTGGCCAGTGCCACGGCGCTACAACCAACTGGGGCATGCTGTTTACCAACGGCACCCGGATGTGTGGATATAACCCAAGCAACCTGCAACCAGCTCGGGGGTAGTTGGCAAACAGGAACTTGCGCTACGGCTAATATTTGTGATGGAGCGTGTTGTTTGGCTTTTCCTTCTCAAGCGGTATGTCAGGCGACCGATGCGCTGAGCTGCGTCAATTTAGGCGGAACCTTCGATCTCAATACAGTTGGAGTAGCCAACCCCTGTGCCCAAGCCCCAGCTTGTCGAGGTCGCGCCTGCGACGCTGCAGGGGCTTGCCAGGATAATGTGGCAAGTAATCTGGTCGCTGCCGTCGATTTTTCCCTAAGTACATGCGCTCTGGACCCATGCCCACCTCCACCTGCAACTGGCGCCTGCTGTCTACCCGTTGCAGGAGACGACCTCCTTGAGGATGCCGATTGCATTGAGGGCGTAAGCTCCACCCAGTGCGCCACCCTTCTGGGTGTCTTTGAAGGCGGCATCACGTGTGATCAGACCGAGTGTCTCCAAGGTGCGTGTGTCGATGACTTTTCTCTGATCGTTAATAATCAACCAGGCGCTAATATTACGGTTACCACCCTCGAGGCTTGTGTAACTAGTGGTTTCCCCAACCCCAGCTTTGCGGGTTTTGGACATGGTGCAAATACAACCGCTTTTGATACCGCGGCCGGCGGCTTGTTTGGGTCTTGCTGTCTTGGTGACTTCTGCCTCGTCGTATTCGGATCAGATAATGACGCGGCCACGGACACTTGCAACGCCATTGGTGAGGAGTTAGGCGTACCTGGATACTGGGCACGGCCAGAGTTCAATAACACTACCGGTTCCACTGAAAACACACTATGTACACAGGCCACAACGGCGGGCGGGCAATATACACGCTGCAGTAATGAAACAGGCATGTGCCTTGTTCCCCAGGACAACTTTTGCCAGGACCAAGGAGGTATTGGCATTGCCGCCTGTCTCATTGGCCTCGATGGTATTTTCCTTGATTATCGAGATGACACTGGTTTCTTTCCTCCGCTGAGATGTGAAGAGCCAGTAAGTGGGCAGGCAACTGAACAAGAGCCTGGTGATGAAGCGCTCTTTGGAGCCTGCTGCTTTACAGGTGACACAGCGACAAATATCGAAGCTTTAAATGTTTTCTTCAACTTGCCGCCTGATGCTCAAACACCATCTTGCCGGAGCGCTATGCCCTCATTCGTGGTTGACCCCCTAACTGGGCAACGGATGACTCCATACACCGTCGCTACCCCAGATCCAGAATTGCCACCAGGCATACCCAAAGCGATCTGCGACCGCCTTGGGTATCCATGGGAAGTCATCTTTACAGAGAATTCAACCGATTGTCTTGAAGAGCCGTGTCCAGCTTCTGCAGGCAATTTCCCTTGTGGCTATAACTGGTTTTGGCCCAGCTGGACTGACTTAGTCAACGTTCCTATTCTCGACTGGCCCAATCTAAACCGTACACCTATCGTGCAAACCCCTTCCCAGCGCTATCAAGGGCCCTGCCATCAAGCACTGACGTGGTACAACTGCTGGGATTATGGTGATCCAGATGGACTCGGCGTGGTTTGCTGCGAAGAGGTTGTTGGGATTTATGCTGGGTGTGCTGAACCCAACAATGATTTCCCACTCGCTCCAGGGCAATGGAATACCTTTTGTCAGCAATTGGCCATGACCCTCTGTGAGCCTCCCGAATCTCCAATTGAACAGGTTGGCCAACCCCTCCTTTCGTGTCCGGTTGTGTATGCCGGCCTTGGGAACCCTCGACCAAACAGCACCAACCTCTTGGGTTACTGCCCCTGCATTGGATCTGTCTTAGCTGGTCCATGCGATCAGCCCAATGGCACGCGAGGCTGTGAAAATGTGCAGTGTTGCACAACAGTCTGTGCTATTGAAGGCTTTGGCTACTGTTGTACAGCTGGTTGGGATGAAGGCTGCGCTCAAATCGCAAGCATCATGTGCGAACGATCACAAGAAAATGCTGGAGACCAACTCTTCCCACCCATTCCTCGCTGCAGCGACCCAATGTGTGCCGGCTATGACACGCCAGACTTCACCGAAGGCCAAGGTTACCTCACACCCATCCAATATGGCTTCCGCGAGTTTTTCTACGGCGGACAAGTGAGCCCTGACTTCCCAGCCCTGGCCTTCCCGACCCCAACTGCCGTCGTACCAAACGTGCGGCCTCAAGGATACCTGCCAAATTGCTTTGCCTTCCCTTCCGGTATCGATGGCTACATGGGTGAAGGTTTGTACCTGGAGGAATGGCGTAAGAAGAAAGTCGATCCATTCTGGTACAAGTGGGCTGGCCTCTACGGCATTGGTGCTGAGTATCAGCGAGAATATGGCCGCGATCTCGCCTCGACCGATGGCGTGATCTATAACCGAACCCGCGGTTACGGGATCAATGTTGGCGTCATTGATTATTCCTACACGGAAATGCATGAAGATCTCAACGTCACGCCGGAACCAGGTGTGACGATGATGCCAGATCTACCCGAGCCATTTGGACCTGCTCATGGCACCGCCGTCCTTGGCATCATCAACGCCATCGACCAAACCCGCCCAAATCCAGGCTTACCGAATAATCAACAGCCTGATGGACTCACCCAGATCGGCGTGGTGGGGATTGCACCTGAGGCCAATGCACTGTTCTTCCCACTCGTCTCCTTAGAAGATGGGGCGCGCGAACTTGAAGCCTGGACCAATGCGATTAATACACTGGGTCTCGGTGATGTGCTTTGTATCCCCTATGGACCACAGGGCGGTGGTGGCTGCGTTAATACGGTTGAGGCCACCTGGACGCTTGCCAACGTGGCAACAGACCTGGGCATTACCGTCGTTATGTCAGCTGGAAATGCCAGTGTCGACCTCAATGCCGCACCAGAATTTGGCGACAATGGCGTCATCATTACCGGTGCCAGCACCCCCGGAGGCGCTTCGTCTGGAGGAACAGATGATGGGATACCTGAATGGGATGCTTCGGTGACACAAGGTGCCCTACCACTGTATTTCAGCAATTGGAATTCTGCTCAACCAGTGGGTGCCGGCGATCCCTCCGCAGAAGTCCCAGGTAATCAGGTTAGTTTGACGATGTGGGGACAGAATGTTTATTCGACTGGTGGCACCACCCCGATCGTTGACCTGAGTTTCAATAGTGACTTCCCAAATGGGTTTGGAAATCAACCGTGTTATGACCCGGCTGATCCGTTCCCCATCGGCCGTAACTGGAACCCGAGTCAGGCGGCCGAGCCGAACGTTGCCTATGGAACCCGGATTTTAGAACGTGCCTACACCAATGACTTTGGCGGCACCAGCGCCGCCGCCGCCATGGTTGCAGCTGTGGTTTGCGACGTCCAAGGGTTCCACAATCAGTTTTACGGAGTCGATGCATCACCGCAGCAAATTAGGGCCGCCCTTTGTGGTTCTGCTCGATCATTCGGTGACCCACTGATTCCGACCGCCGATCAAGATAAGTTCTGGGGCTTTGGCACCCCCCGCCCGCGGGATGCTTGCTTAGACCTGATTGCACAAAGTGATTTAGCGTATGACGATTCACCTTGGCTGGACGAACTTTACATTCTGACTGGCGACCTTATTTCAGGTAATATTTTCAGTGTCAAGGGCAACGGCGACAATAACTTCCTTGTTCTTCGTACGAGGCGAACAGGCGGAGTTGTCTCGACTGACGATCCAGCACCCTTTAATCAAGTCAACTACCCAGTGCGAGGTCCAATCACTGACATCGGGCTGGTTGTTAATAGTGATGCGAATCGCTTTAGCGCTGCAGAAGTGACTGCTATTGTTGATGCGCCGGCGGTCAGAACTGCTTTCTATGGTTATATCTATAACCCACGTACCGGCAATTGGGATTACCTGCTAGACAGCTTCACACTGCTCGAACCAAACGCGGAAGACGATGAAGGCCCTGGTGCTACTGAAGACATCGTGATTCCTATCCAGTTCGTCAATAACTACATCAAGAATGGTGATCTGAAGATCCGTTTCTGGACCTATCAGATTGACTCCGGTGGCGCTGGTCTGTCAGTACCGTCAAGTGTATCCTCAGGTGATCCGCACCCAAGTGACTACTCGATCATGCGGTATGAGTTCATCGGCTTTGAGCTTGAGAACGGTGGCGGAGGTGCCGGTGGTGGTGGTGGAATAATCGTCAACAACAATGGTTAATGACTACTATGAGGACAGTCATCTTTAGGCAAATGCAAATCCCCTGGCAACGATCATCGTTGCCACGAAAAAGCGGAGTCCACAAACGATGAAGCCCGCCCAGTCTCGCGTACGCGTTGAAGAAAGAGATGGCGTTACCTGCATTCTCTTTGTCGATCGTAATATTCTCGACGAAGCAAATATCCAGCAGATTGGCGCTGAGATCTCAGAGATTATCGATGAGCGCGATCCTCCTACTATCTTGATTAGTTTTATGGAAGTAGACCACCTCTCATCCGCGGCCCTAGGCGTACTGATTACGCTCAATAAGAAAGTCACTGATAAGGGTGGGCAGTTGTGTCTTACCAACATCGACCCCCAGATCTTGGAG
>CALCOW010000423.1 GCA_937899935.1 uncultured Phycisphaerae bacterium | reverse complement strand
CACCCGTGGCGCTCGACGAGAGCGAATGAGTAAGCTGCGGCAGCGCGTGGCAGAACGTCTCGTCGCAGCCCAACAGACCACGGCCATGCTCACCACCTTTAATGAGCTGGATATGAGTCAGGTGATGCGACTGCGCAGTGAGCATAAAGAGAGTTTCATGGAACGATATGGCGTGAAGTTGGGCTTCATGTCGTTTTTCTGCAAAGCCTGCGTTTC
The DNA here is from genome assembly GCA_937899935.1 of uncultured Phycisphaerae bacterium. Taxonomy (GTDB): domain Bacteria; phylum Planctomycetota; class Phycisphaerae; order Phycisphaerales; family SM1A02; genus JAQWNP01. The sequence goes on along the minus strand of CALCOW010000423.1, from coordinate 5,915 downwards.
GGCTCTTAAAGCCTATCCACGTGTCAATGCCTATATCGTTGGACAGGAGATTGAGTACCACGACTACGCTGATCTTTCTGTCGCGGTTGGCACCGACAAGGGACTGGTGGTTCCTGTGATTCGAAATGCAGAGAACATGAACTTTGCTGAACTCGAAATGGCTATTGCCAATCTTGCCGCTCGAGCACGTGATGGCAAATTGACTGTAGAGGAGATGACTGGAGGCACCTTTACCATCTCCAATGGTGGGGTGTATGGATCGTTGATGTCAACGCCGATACTCAATCCCCCTCAATCTGGCATACTTGGGTTGCATAAGATCATGAAACGTGCCGTCGAAGATAGTGATGGCTCTGGAAGTATTGTTCTCAAACCGATGATGTACGTCGCAATGAGCTATGACCACCGCATGATTGATGGCGCTGAAGCAGTTGGATTCCTGATCCATGTCAAGAACTGCATCGAGAATCCGGAACGAATGCTCCTCGGCCTCTAGCCAATAAAAGAGCTCATCAGAACGTTCGACTTCCTGAAGCCCAGCGACGAAGATCAGTCTATTTAACAACATGTCGGGTGTCGGTCATCTTTCTCTATGAACCAACCAGCCCACCAACCTGTTCTACTCAATGAGACGATTGAACTGCTTGACCCGCAGCCCGGCGAAAAAGCGCTCGACTGCACCCTTGGTGAAGGCGGACACAGCGCGGCCATTGCCGCCCGAGTTAACGGCGTCGATGGCGGACACCTCTTTGCCTTTGATCGCGACCAGACACGCCTACTCACCACTAACCAACGTCTGCTAGCCCAGAATCTACCGATCACTGCAATCCATGAGAACTTTGCCGGCGCCTGTCGCGAATTAACCGATCGTGGTGTACGTCTCGACGTGCTTCTGGCCGATCTGGACACGAATTCTGCCCAAATTGATTCAGCTGAGCGGGGTTTCAGCTTTGCCAATGATGGTCCACTGGATATGCGATTTGACCCTTCCTCCGGGCCCACAGCGGCGGATCTTATCGCCACGCTGCCTGAATCTGAGCTTGCGGCCTTGATCAAGGAGTACGGCGAGGAGCCACTGGCCAGCAAGATCGCCCGAAAACTTACACAGAATCGACGCCAGGAGCCGATTCTCTCCACTGGTGCGCTTGCGCAACTGGTACGGGAAGTCTACGGGCGACGTGCGGCACAATCCCGGATCAACCCAGCCACAAGGACGTTCATGGCACTTCGAATTGCCGTGAACGATGAACTGGCTGCTCTTCATGTGCTCTTGGGCGATATTGTCCAGGGCGCCGAGCAGGCAGCCAAGGGTGGATGGCTTAATCCGGGCGCACGAATAGGCATGATTGCCTTTCATAGCCTCGAAGATCGCCCCATCAAGCGTGCCTTTAACGACCTGGTCCGCCGCGAGTTGGCTGACCATGTTATGAAAGGTGTTGTTCGTCCAGGCATGGCTGAACAACAAGACAATCCACGATCACGCTCGGCGAAATTGCGTGTCATTCGACTTCGCAAGCCCCTCTGAGTCCTGCGATCGTGAAATGCTTACCTGAGGTTGTCAATGGACTGACACCTCAAACTCAGGATGCACTGCTTGTATCTTGAGACTGATCTGACCTCTGGATCTGGCGCTTCGGAGATGCGCACGGCCCAGTCAAGCATGCAGGGACGCTGCGCATCATGACCCGGGAACATAAACTGGCTCTTGTCGTTGGATTCGGACTTATTCTCATCGTTGGAATCCTGATCTCAGACCACTTCTCGACCACAACCAGATCCGCCACCGCTGATCTGCGTGCGACAACAGATGGTCTACCGCACAACAACACTAACTTAAGGCAACGGACGCCAGATCTCATCGAGGTCTATCCTGCGGCGGTCGGTTTGACGCAGCCAGAACAGCCTGTCGCTGCATCCTCTCAACCGACAACATCAACACCCGTTGCAAGGCTCGCTTCAACAACCACGGCGTCTAATCAGCCGCAACAGCTTCGCACGCCCAACCTGCAACAATTGGCCAGCATCGCATCGCCACAAAACCCCATGTCTGGGACTGCCGAATTTGACTTCTATCAAGTACGCAGCGGCGACTCGCTGACGAGCATCTGCCGAAAACATTACGGTGCCACCCATATGGTGAAGGCCGTGGCTCGATACAACGGGATCAACAATGCAAATCAACTACGACTTAACCATCGTTTACGGCTGCCCGCGTTAACCGTAATTGCAGGCAACACGACGGTGACCGAAAACACTGAGACCACACGCACACCTGTTGCCACTTCTCGTCGCACTGATGCAAGTGGATATGGCACGTACAAAGTTGTTTCAGGCGACACCTTTTCTGAACTGACACAGAAATTAATGGGCTCTGTTTCACAGATGGATGCTTTTCTCAAAATCAACCAGTCCACGATCACTGATCCAGATCAACTTCGCGTCGGCATGGTACTGCGATATCCGGCAGCTCATTAGCTTGTCTTCTTTCTATGGCAAGGAGCACACCTTGTGTTCGCCAAACTCCTGACTTTGATCATCATTGCAGGCCTCACTGCGCTTGCCCTTTTGCTCACGAGGCAGGAGCAGATTGATACGGTTCATGAAATAACCCGACTGCATCATCGACTACAGGAGCAGCGCCACGCGGTCTGGTCGCTTCGCAATGAAATTGCAAATGCCTGTCGCCCCAGTGTGATCGAGAAACTCCGATCCATGGCACCCGATCAGTGGGTTGAAATGGCATTGCCTCAAACATCTACGAAAGACCAGCAGCAAAACTCCATGAAGCCAGACTCGGAACACGTTGAGGAAGAGCTCCGATATGGAGGATGAGGCGCTCAATCTGTGCAAGGCACGAACCAAGACGTTCTTACGTATTGCTCCGCCGCTGGTACTACTCATACTTGCAATTGTGTTCGCTCGTGTTGTGCAGCTTAAGATCGCCCCGAATTCAAAATTAGCCTCCGTCGTAGGATCACCAATGTCCTCACGACCGGAGATGGCCCGACGTGGTGACCTCCTCGATCGGCATGGACGAATCATTTCAACATCAACAATGGGCTACCGACTTTTTGTTGATCCATCTCTTGTGACCGATCCTGACACCATCGCTGTTGACTTAGGTGTTCTGCTTGAAGTCGATCCTGTGAACATTGATCGCAAACTGCAACCACGGCTTGATAAACGCTACGTGGTAATCGCACCACTGCTTGAAGACTGGCAGGTCGAAGCGGTTCGAGCTGCAGACTTGCCGGGCGTTGGTATCGAGATGAGACAAGTACGCCAACAACCGAATGGTTCGCTTGGTATCGCACTGGTTGGTTTTGTGGGAAGTGAACATACCGGACTCAGTGGAGCTGAATATGCATTTCAAGAAGATCTTGCGGGCGCCAACGGAAAACTCACTTACTTGCGGGACGCCAGGCGCCGAGCTCTTTGGATCGAGCCGGATGGCTACACCCCAAGTAGCGATGGGCAAGACATTCAGATCACCATCGATTTAGTGCTTCAGCAGTATGTGCAAGAGCGCCTCCAAGAGGAAGTACGCAAACGTCACGCAGCTGGTGGGCGCCTGGTCCTCGCAGACTGCACCACTGGTGAAATTCTTGCTACTTATGCAGTGCTCGATCCACCAGCTGATCGTAAGGAAATAGAACGGGAAAAACCAGTTCATCCGGCGCTCATGCGTAATCGCTGTGTCACCGATCCATATGAGCCAGGTTCGACCTTCAAGCCATTTGTCTGGGCAACGGCCACTGCACTGGGACGAGCTGATCCCAAAGAAATGTTGCAAACACCGACGAGTACTGGATATCGCACCGATACTGGAAGACTCGTTCGTGATGCCCATTATTACGGTCCATCCAACTGGACTAAAGTCCTGATCAAATCCATGAATAGTGGAATGGCAATCGTCGCCCAACGAATGACTTTTCAAGAAATGCAAGGAACGGTCGGACGCTTTGGATTCGGTCGACTCACACACTGCGGTTTTTCGGGAGAGTCAGCTGGACTTGTCACGCAAAAGAAAAACTGGAATCAATACACCCAAGTCTCCGTAGCAATGGGCCATGAAATTGCGGTGACGCCAGTCCAGATGGCGCGAGCTTTTATGGCCATTGCTCGGGACGGCACCATGCCCCAACTACGATTGACCCCAGCCAATGACAATGAGGCAGTCATGCTCGATCGTGCCATTCCAGCATGGGTCGCACTGCAGACACGACAAGTACTCGAACGCGTTATGACTGAGGGCACTGGCCGGCGAGCCACGTCTGAAAAATACCGCCTCTTTGGCAAGTCAGGCACGGCGCAGTTACCAAAACCAAAAGGTGGCGGCTACTTTGAAGACCGTTACATCTCAAGCTTTATTGCCGGCGCGCCAGCATCCAACCCACGACTGGTCGCCATCTGTGTCATTGATGACCCACAGCGCAGCAAGGGATATTACGGAGGCACGGTGGCAGGCCCCGTCGTACGTGATGTACTCGACCATGCCCTTGGTTATCTCGGTGTGATGCCAGATCAACCAGGCACCGAGGAGCAAGATCAACCATCATTGACTGCTCAGGCCGTTCGACCGAGTTTGTCCAATCCGTAATAGCGGATCTTCTTGTAAAGCGTGGTTCGGTTAATCTCGAGTTGATCGGCAGTTTGCTGTCGATTCCAATCATTGCTTTCAAGAGCATGATGAATGATTTGTCGCTCAGGACCTTCTAACGCCAATCGAAGTGGCTTCACATCGAGGCCCGTAAGATCATCGATGTCTCGATGAGCGGCCTGATGTGAAAGAATGCCTGTTTGATCTTTCAGCGTTGGCGGTAACCCTTGACTACTAATTCGACTTTCATTGCTCAGGACAACTGCTCGCTCAACAATATTAGCGAGCTCACGTACATTGCCCGGATAGTTGTACTTGAGCAACAACTCCATCGCTTCGTCGGTAAAACCCAGGACCTGACGCTGTAACAACGCTGATTTCTCTTCGATAAAGTGTTCGACAAGTGGAATCACATCCGCGAGTCGATCACGCAACGGTGGTAACTCAACGCTAACAACATTAATCCGGTAGTAGAGATCCTGGCGAAAAGTACCTTCAGCAACGAGGTTCTCTAATGGCTGATTACTAGCCAATACAATGCGCACATCGACGGATACTGGCTGGCTTGTTCCAACTGGCTCAAATTGTCTTTCCTGCAAGACGCGAAGAAGTTTCAGTTGCATCCCTGGTGAGGCAGAATTAATTTCGTCTAAGAAAATCGTGCCGCCATCAGCCGCGCAAAAACGCCCTACCTTGTCAGCATGGGCGCCAGTGAAGGCGCCTTTGACATGACCAAACAGTTCCGACTCCAGAAGAGTCTCAGGAATCGAACCACAGGACACTTCAACAAAGGGCCCCTGGCAACGATCAGAGTGCGTATGAATACAACGAGCCAAAAGTGATTTGCCCGTCCCCGACTCACCGGTCATCAGAACTGTTGTTGGACTATCAGCCACGGATACAATCGTGCTATAGACATCTTGCATCCGCGGATCACCACTGACCACTGAATCAAGACCATGTGATGTTGCCTTTAGCCCAGCCCCACCAACTGCTTTCGATTTTGATGAACGGCCTGTTCGAAGTGCCTGGCGACGCAATGCTCGATCAATTGTTCTTTCAAGATCTAACTTCTGAAGTGGCTTGGTGAGATAGTCAATCGCACCAGCATGCATGGTGTCAACAGCTTCTTCAATAGTGCCAAAACTTGTTACCGCCACCACGACAACATCGGTATGGTCTTCAGCAATACGACGCACCAACGCCTGACCAGAAAGTCCTGGCATGGCAAGATCCATGACGATAACTTCAAATGGAGTATGCGCGGTCGCCGCCTCATGAAGAACGACTAAAGCAGCCTCTCCGGAAGTTCGTG
>CALCOW010000422.1 GCA_937899935.1 uncultured Phycisphaerae bacterium | reverse complement strand
ATTTGGGCCATTCATTTATCGATATGTCGCAACTCGTCGAGCTCTTGACACCTCGCTTGGTCGCGTCTGGTTAGAGCCTGGGTCTGCCTTGCTGTATAGCGTGGGACAAGACCATGAAGATGGTCTTGCAGGGGAACATGTGCCAATCGGTGCGACTGGTGATGTCGTTATCTGGCCGCCGGTAAAAACACTCCTTCGTAAAGAAGGGCATTCATCTTAATTCAAACGAGACGGTTACTAGGATCGTACATCTCATTCATCTGTTGATGAATGAACTCAGTTGATGGATCTGATATGTCAAACGTATACAAAGTCATTATCATCGGAAGTGGCCCAGCCGCCTGGACGGCCGCTATTTATGCTGCTCGTGCGAATCTCTCGCCAGTGGTTTGTGTGGGTATTCCTAAGTCGAATCCGGCACCTGTATTACCGGGCGGCCAGCTTATGCTCACCACAGACGTTGAAAACTACCCTGGCTTTCCAGACGGTGTAACAGGCCCCGACATGATGGCAGCCTTTCGCCAGCAGGCAGAGCGTTTCGAAACCGAGATTGTTGAGGATGACATTGTTGCCTGCGATTTCTCTTCCAAGCCCCTTCAATTGACCCAAGCAAATGGGCAGACCCTATCGGCTCATGCCGTCATCATTGCAACCGGCGCAACAGCCAATTGGTTGGGCTTAGACAATGAGATGCGGCTCGCTCAAAGTGGCGGCGGGGTCAGCGCTTGTGCAGTTTGTGATGGCGCCCTTCCAATGTTCCGGGATGAACCATTGGCTGTTATTGGCGGGGGCGACTCAGCAATGGAGGAAGCGAGCTATCTCACTAAATTTGCGTCAACGGTTTACGTTATTCACCGACGAGATGAGTTTCGAGCATCGAAGACAATGCAGAGCCGGGTCCTGGGAGCAGAGAATGCAAAGGTGCTTTGGAATAAGCAGGTGATCGATGTTCTTGGTGAGGATCGCATCAGTGGAGTCGTGCTCGAAGACACCGTGACTGGCGAAAAGTCTGAAGTCGATGTCAAAGGAATGTTTGTTGCAATTGGGCATACACCAGCTTCTGAGTTCCTTAAGAACACTTCAGTAGCAATGGATGACAAGGGGTATGTGAAGCTTGACTCACGGACCAGCCATACCAATCT
>CALCOW010000421.1 GCA_937899935.1 uncultured Phycisphaerae bacterium | reverse complement strand
GCAGACTGCCACAAAGCTAGCTGGGTCGTAAACAGAAGTAGTACGATGGCATTGGTCATGAAGTTTCCAGTAGTTCCGCCAGGCTCGCCGCCCGCGGTCTAATCCATCCTACCTTCTCTTTGACAACACTCAAGAACTGACTGCCAGGTAGTTTGCCGAACATGCCTGTAGCAGCGATAGGAAAGACACTTTCAGCCACAATAGCTTCGATCATGAGCCATGGAATGGCAATGCACTCGTTTGGCGTAAGGGATGATCGCGAAGAGGCCTGATAACCACTTGCCATGGCTTCTATGAATGAAACGTCGAGGCCTTTGGGCCATGATGACAACGAACTGACTGAGCCCATACACATCGAAAATTGCAATAAAGCATTCGCAAATTCAACCGATCTAGGCTCACTGCGCGCCGAATCGAAGTCGAGTACCGATGAAACTTCCTTTCCAGTGAACAACAAATTTCCTGGATGCCAATCACCATGTAAGAAGGAATCCCGCCATTGACTAAAGCCAAGTTGTTCCGTCTTCTTCGCTGCTTCACGATAGACGCGACGCAGATAAGTGCAGCATTCTTGTGCTATTTTCTTACCTTCCTCACCTTCAAGTTGACAAATCATTGTGGGTATTCGTTCGATTTTTTCGTTAATACCTTTGATCGCATGGAAAGACGACAACGGCGGACGATATCTACTCTTAAAGGACGAAAGTAGCAGATGTAGCTGACCCAACACAGCGCCAGCCTCCCATGAATCACTTGTGGTATTTCCAAAACGTCGTCCAGGCACAAAATGAAACAACTCATACATCCGGCCATTTAACTCGAGAGCCGTTTCCTTGGTGCGCCGTGTTGGAACAAGCGGTGCCACCGGAAAATTCTCGCGGGCCAAATGCTTTTGCAACTCATGGGAAAATGTCATGCGACGCGGGTCATCCTGCCCCTCAGCCCTACGCTTCAGCAGATAATCACCTGTCTCGCTCACAATTCTTGCTTTAGGCGCTCGCCTTGATCCCCGCGAAAATGACTTGGCTGACTGCAGTACGCCGATGTCATAGTGACTGAGAACAACAGCCAACTCATTACGGTCGAATCGGGCCCTCTCCTGCTCACTTTCGGCACCAGGTCCCAGGTGAGGGAGTTGATGAACAACACGAGTAAGAGGTGTCTTTCGCTCCATAAATCAAAAATCACATTGGGCGAAGCTACTCAACATTCTGTACTTGCTCTTTAATTCGATCAATAAGGCCTTTGATCAGAACAACATATCGACTTACCGTAGCGTCTAGGCACTTACTTGCGATGGTATTTGCTTCACGCAGCATCTCTTGTGAAAGGAAGTCAAGTGTTCGACCCACTGGCGCTTCACTTTTTTCATCAAGGATGCCCTTCAATTGATCGATGTGGCTACGTAGACGAGTCAACTCTTCATTGATATCTGATCGCTCTGCAAAAATAGCCACCTCTCTTATCAAGTCCTGCTGTGACAGGCTGGCACCCGCTTCATTTGCGAGCAATTCAACACGTTGGCGAAGACGCTCCTGATATTGCAGTACGACTTCTGGGGCCCTTGTATCAACCTGGGAGATCAACTCGACAATCTTGTCGCAGTGTTCTTCAAGGTCACGCTGAATCGAGTTGCCTTCGCGCTGCCGCATTTCCTGTAAATCATCGGTCGCACTTTGCACCAGACTCATAATGACTGGTTTTGCTCTTGAGGCAATTTCTGTTCGATTTGACTCACTGTAAGAGCCCGGAAGTGTTAAGACTGCTGCCAGATCCGTTTTCAACTCAACACCAGTCGCTTCCGCAATTGCCTTGAGCTCTGACAAATAGCGCTCAACAACAACGCGATTAATGGTTGCCCCCGCATCCGGTGAGTGATCTACGTAACGAACCGTTAAAACAATGCTACCCCGGGCAAGGTTACCTGATACTGCACGCTCAATATCTGATTCTATCTCTTGGAGCGTATCAGGCACCCGAACCTGGCATTTGAAGTATCTATTGTTGACCGAGCGGACTTCAACCCCATACTCGACACCGTCGAGACTCTGCGTTGAACTTCCAAATCCTGTCATCGAACGGATCATTTGCTAAGGACCATCCGATGAAGTGCCGCCTGTGGGAGCGGTGACTGGCTGAGGTGACACCGGCGATGCGGCAGGTATTCCAGTGTTTGTTGTTGTGGGTGTCGTTGTCGTCGTTGCAGGTATTGCACCAACTGGAAATTGTGAGGTATTCGTTGCTGCCGGTGATGGTACTCCCACAGCATCAGGGTCTATGTTGTCTAGCAAATTGAGTGCAATCGCCAGACTCAGATAACACACGAACGCAACAACCGTCATGTACGTCAGTGCATCACCAACTCGACCACCGAAGATCGTATCAGTGCCTGAGCCACCAGCGCCACCAAAAGCGCCAGCGAGACCACCACCCTGTGGTCGCTGAACCAAGATAATCAGAACCATCGCCAGAGATACGACGACAAAGATGATTGTCAGAACAATAAACCAAGTACTCATAACTGCTCCGTTATAGACTCTTTTATGGAGTCTGGAATGAACTTTCTGAAGATGTCTCCCGGCAAGAGAGCGCTGCTGCATCAACAATGTTGCTAAATGAATCTGAACGAAGAGAGGCGCCCCCGACGAGCCCTCCATCAATATCTGGTTGACTGAACAGTGCAGCAGCGTTTTCGCTATTGACCGACCCACCGTACTGTATTGGAACCTTTGCTGCAGCCTCCTTATCGTAGGCCGATGCCAGAGTTGAGCGAAGAAGCTCATGGACAGCCTGGGCATCATCTGGTGTAGCCGTTTTTCCAGTTCCAATGGCCCATACGGGTTCATAGGCGATCACGAGGGGCTCTAGCTGCTGTTGAGGGATACCAGCCATACCCAGTACTAACTGGTCTCGATTGATTGTCTCCGTTTGGCCATATTGTCGCTGATCGGCCGTTTCCCCGACACAAAGCACGCCCTGTAGACCCGCTTCAAACACAGCAATCAGCTTCTCATGAATCAACTCCTCTGGCTCATTGAGAATATGCCGCCTCTCAGAGTGACCTACGAGTACACAACTCACACCGACATCTTTCAACATGCTGGTTGAGATTTCACCTGTAAAAGCGCCATTCTCGCCCGGATAAACATCCTGGGCCCCCAACTTGATACCTGAACCTTGGATAACCTGGCCCACTTGTTCGAGATAACAGAAGGGTGGAAAGATGGCGATATCAGTCTGTGGGCATTTTTGAGCACAGCGGTCAACAATCTCAGCAGCCAAAGCGACGGCCCCACGGCCATCGGTGTTCATCTTCCAGTTTCCGCCGACCACAGGTCGTCGTACGGGAGTGTGAGAGGCCATAACAGGTACGCTCCACGGGCTAAGTCAGCCAAAAGGGGGATCGGGCAGGATATCCGCCGTACTCGGTGGCCGCAAAGCCAACCTATACAGGAGGGCCAAAAAGGTGCCCTAGGGGCTTGGAACCAGATCCAAAGTGCCTCAGATAAGCGGGTCATCGCCCTCCACTGGTTAGGCCACTGGCTTTACCATGGATGATTCGTACATACCCATGACCCATTCTCCCTGGGAGCAACATGAATCGATCTGCTAGTGACATCCGCCAGGACTTCATCGACTTTTTCGTCGATCAGCATCAACACCAATTCGTACCCTCGTCATCAGTCGTTCCCCACGATGATCCGACCTTGCTGTTCACGAATGCAGGGATGAATCAATTCAAGGATGTCTTCCTTGGTCGAGGGACACGCCCCTACTCACGTGCTGTCAATTCACAGAAGTGCATTCGCGCTGGTGGTAAACATAATGACTTGGAAGATGTTGGCACTGATACCTATCACCACACCTTCTTTGAAATGCTCGGGAACTGGTCTTTTGGTGACTACTTTAAGGCTGAAGCAATTCAATGGGCATGGACTCTTCTCACCGAAGTTTGGCAACTTGATCCTGATCGACTCTATGTGACCGTCTTTGCAGGCGACGAAGACGATGGTCTCTCACATGACAAAGAAGCTGAAGAGTTGTGGTGTGATCTAACAAATGTTGATCCAACTCATATAAGTCGATGGGGTCGTAAAGACAACTTTTGGGAGATGGGTGAAACCGGTCCTTGTGGTCCGTGTAGTGAAATTCACTTTGATTCGACACCTGATGGGTCTGGTGGATCGCTTGTCAATATGGATGACCCGATGGTGATTGAAATCTGGAATCTCGTTTTCATAGAATTCAATCGAGGCCAAGACGGAACCTTGGTCAAACTGCCACAGCAGCACGTGGATACAGGCATGGGCCTTGAACGTATTGTTCGCGTCTTGCAGGGTGTTGATAGCAACTATGACACAGATCTATGGGCGCCTATCTTTGCCGCCATTTGTCAGAGCACTGGGGCCCAGCCTTATAGTGGTTCGGTGGATGATCCTCTTGATATTGCCTACCGGGTCATCGCTGATCACATCCGATGTCTCACCGTCGCACTCAGTGATGGCGCTCGTTGTGGTAGTGAGGGGCGGGATTATGTACTACGTCGCATCCTACGACGGGCGGCGCGTCATGCCCGACAGACAATGGGTGTTGATCAACCATTACTCTGTCAGTTAGTGCCAACAGTTGTTGATTCACTTAGCAATGCTTTTCCTTCACTTGTCGAGACCGCACCGAAAGTAGCCCAACTGATAGAGGACGAGGAGATCAGTTTTCTTCGGACATTAGACCGTGGCCTTGCGTTGTTTGACCGAGCAACTGCAGGTTCTATCAAAGGTGTATCAGGCGCCAGCGCTTTCGAACTGCACGACACCTATGGGTTCCCTATTGATCTGACTGAGGTCATGGCGAAAGAGAAAGGTCTCATCGTCGATCGTGATGGTTATGAAAAACTGATGGACGAAGCTCGACAAAGAAGTCGACAATCAAATTCACTTGAGCAGGATGTTGGGCTCACACCAGATGCGATCGCTCACCTGGAGAACGAAAACATCGCTTCGACAGATGACAACGCCAAATTCAAAGGGCATGATATTGATACGGCCATCGAAGCTGTTTGGGATGGCCGCCAGTTCACCGACCAACTACTGCCGGGTAAACATGGTGCTTTGATTACTTCGAAAACAAACCACTATGCTGAGCAAGGTGGCCAAATTGGTGACACCGGCACAGTAGAAGCACTGGTCATGGGTGATGACACCTCAGCATCCGGTGTTGTGTCTTTCGTGGTTGAAGAGACCATTCGCTCAGGGCCTTATGTCTTGCACGTAGGCCACTGCAGTGAACATCCAATTCATCCCGGACAACCGTGCAAACTTCTGATCAACGAACAACGCCGAGAGCTCATTAGAGCCAACCATACAAGCACACATCTTCTCAATCTTGCTCTGCGAAGCGCTCTTGGAGATGAAGCTGACCAGCGAGGATCACTTGTTGCTGATGATCGCCTGAGATTCGACGTAGCGTCTGGGGCTGCAATGACCCTCGAGCAAATCACTATGTGTGAATCAGAAGTCGCGGCAGCCATTGACAAAAATCTTGATGTACACATACAAGAGATGCCGCTCAACAAAGCTCGTTCGATTAATGGCCTACGTGCTGTTTTTGGTGAACGTTATCCGGATCGGGTGAGAGTTGTGAGTATCGGACCAAACTTTGATGAAGTACTTGATCGTCCTGATGATGAAACATGGCAATCTTTCTCATTCGAACTCTGTGGTGGAACCCATGTTTCGTCTACCTCACAAATAGGCGCCTTTGTCATTGTTCAAGAGCAAGCACTCGCCGCCGGGATACGACGGATTACAGCTTTAACTGGCGATCGTGCTCGTAAAGTGCAGGCTGCTGGAAAGAAGATGCTTGCAGACTTACAGAAGGCCGAATCACTAACGGACGAAAAACTGTCCGATGCCCTAGCAGAACTCACTCAAAGGCGCAGTGAAGAAATGCTCGGCGTTGTGCATAAGCATGAAATTGATCGACAATTGGAATTGCTGCGCAAGCGAGCAAAGGACCTAAAGCGAAAAGCGCAATCAGCTTCAACAGATGATGTACTTGCCCAAGCAAGAGCCTTGGCTGAGCAGTGCCATCACGAGCTCATTGTGGAACAAATTACAGGAGCTTCGAAAGACACCATGCTGCCAGCTCTTGATGTGCTGCGTGCCAAGTGCCCTGATAGTGCCGTAATGCTATTGTCACCTGATACAGATCAAGGGCGCGTTGCGATCGCAGCAGCGGTGCCAAAAACTCTAATTTCTCGTGGGCTCAAAGCCGGTGACTGGGTTCGAGCAGCTGCCCAAGCCTGCGGTGGTGGTGGTGGTGGCCGACCTGACATGGCTCAAGCAGGCGGCAAGAACCCCGAACAGATTGCTGAAGCAGTGGCTGCAGCAACTGACTTTGCCCAGGAGGCGATTTCATGACAACCGAAGAACCAAAACATTACATCACGAATCTAAGTTCTGTTGAAAGGCAAATAGGTGAGCATGTTCTGTCTCTCCTTTCTCGCCCCGATCATGTGGCCACACTAACGACGGTCATACCTGGCGTCGGTGCTGATCGTGTTGCATCAATACCACTGACGCGAGAAGAGCTTGGGGAGGTCCAACAGTTGCTTGAGAAAATCGAGTCAGGTGAACCGACCAGAGTTCCCTGTGTTGGCTTCCACTGTCGCATTGAGGATCGAGATCAACAGGAGGAAGAGCGTGATGATCGGCACTCTGAAGAACGATTAGGAAATGACTAGGGATGGATCTCTTTCATATTTCACTCGCACAGTGGTCACTTCACCGAAAGATTCAAGGGGGTGATCTCGCACCACTTGACTTCCCTGCTTATAGCCGTGATGAATTCAATATTACCGCTGTTGAATATGTCAACGGCTTCTTCCCTGATCGAGAACCAGACCTTCGATTTGCCGAAGAATTACGGCTCAGAGCGGCAGATGCTGGTGTTCTTAGCCTCCTGATCATGATTGACCGTGCTGGTGACTTGGGTGATCCAGACAGCCAGGCGAGGTCTCTTGCTGTCAACAAACATAGGCAATGGGCCGAAGTCGCGGCACATCTGGGCTGCCACTCTATTCGGGTCAATGCACATTCAAAGGGAACCCCCCAAGAGCAGGCATCTCTTGTGAGTGAGGGCTTGTCTCATCTCACCGAAGCCATTGCACCGACCGGTCTCAATGTTCTCGTTGAGAATCATGGCGGTCATTCCTCCAATGCAGATTGGCTGGTCGATGTCATCCAGCGTGTCAATCAACCCACCTGCGGCACACTCCCTGATTTTGGAAACTTCTTTCTCAACACTGACATGACTGAATGGTATGACCGGTATACCGGTGTGGCTCAGATGATGCCATATGCGAAAGCTGTCAGCGCCAAAAGCAATGATTTTGACGGCGATGGAAATGAATTGCATACCGACTACGAGAAGATGATTGGTATCGTTTTGGATGCTGGCTACAACGGTTATATTGGCATTGAATATGAAGGCCAAAACCACTCAGAAGATGAGGGTATCAAACTGACACAATCTCTACTCAAACGTGTTTCGGAACATCGGCGTCAGTCAATAAGTCCGTCGCGACGAAAACCCTCTTGAGGGTGATGCAAGATTCTTGTTTAGCGTCTATAAACTCAGAATAACACTACGAAGCATCATCAAGATGCAATTGAATCGGAGAGACTGATGGGCGCAAAAATCACAGCGATTACAGTCACTCAACAGAGCGCCATTGTCGCCCATCACGTTGCTGTCGTTGATGATTGGCCAATTCCAGAAGTCGGAGCAGGCGAAGTACTCATAGAGACTGAAGCGTCTGCCATGAACCACTTGGATCTCTGGGTTGGAATAGGACTCCCGGGCATTGAACTGACCTATCCACGAATCGGGGGCTCGGACGGAGCAGGCCGCATCACTCAAGTTGGCCCAGGCGTTGATGAATCTTGGATCAACGAGCGAGTGGTCATTAATGCCGCCAAATTTAAGCCAACACCACTACTACCTCACATCACTCCAGCACCGCCCGAAATTTCCATGATAGGCGAGCATGTTAATGGAACACACGCCAGCGCCTTTGTCGCACCAGTCACAAATGTGTTCCCAATAGGCAATGCCGATGCTGTTGCAGCCGCTGCATATAGCCTGAGTTTTCTGACAGCGTGGCGCATGTTGTCTACCAAGGCAAACATGAGGCCAGGGCAATCTGTCCTCATCACCGGAATTGGCGGTGGTGTTGCATTGGCTGCATTTTGTCTAAGCAAACATTTTGGCTGCCATACCATTGTAACCAGTCGCTACCAGCACAAGCTTGATCACGCTCTTGCTCTGGGAGCCGACGATGCCATCCTTGATAATGGCGAAGACTTTTCACGGCCGGTTCGCGCCGCCACAAACAAACGTGGTGTCGATATTTGCATTGACTCGGTGGGTAAAGCCATACATCTGAATTGCATCAAGTCCCTGGCCCGAGGCGGGAAATACGTAACTTGTGGTTGTACGACTGGACCAGCGGCAACGACTGATCTTGCTCGCATATTTTGGAATCAACAAAGCATATTGGGCTCAACGATGGGAAGCATGGAAGAATTCCGAGAGGTGATGAATTTGTTTCTTCGTGATCAAATTCAACCCGTTATAGATTCTGTGCACCCTCCCAGCGAGGCCACCGAAGCTTATGAACGGCTGGAAACTGGGCATCAGTTCGGTAAGATCGTTTTTGATTGGCGATGAGCTTCGACTCATGTTTAAAATAAAAAGCGGGAACCTCG
>CALCOW010000420.1 GCA_937899935.1 uncultured Phycisphaerae bacterium | reverse complement strand
CAGGCGGGGAACCCCGGCGTCCCTGGGTTTCGCACGAGACTCCAAAAGTAAGGAGATGACCTTTGCGAGACGATGAAACAAACGCCCGATTGCGCTGAGACAGTCTTTTCAAAATAAGGACTGACCCCGGCGTATGTCGGGCCGACTCAAGCGCGATCGATCAACAAAGACGTTTATCGATCATTTCTGAAGATGAAGACCTGCGGTGGTCGTAACTTGAACCTCCGTGCGGTCATCCAAAAATAGAACTCTCACCCAGTATCAGGCGGCACAGACAATGAGTCAGTGCGTGAAATGGGGAGGGACCACTTAGTAGAGACAATTCGTCTCACCGTAAGCGAGCAATCACGATGGCTGTTGATCTAGAACGATTTCGCAACATTGGAATATGTGCCCACATTGATGCAGGAAAGACCACCGTCACTGAACGGGTCCTTTTCTACACGGGGCAAAACTACAAGATGGGCGAAGTCCACGAAGGCACCGCAACGATGGACTTTCTCGCCGAAGAGCAAGAGCGAGGAATCACCATCCAATCAGCTGCAACCACTTGCCCTTGGAATTACAAGGGTGATGATTACACCGTCAACCTGATCGATACGCCTGGCCACGTAGACTTCACCATTGAGGTTGAACGTTCAATGCGTGTGCTCGATGGTGCGGTGGCCGTCTTTGACGGTAAAGAAGGTGTGGAAGCTCAATCTGAGACGGTGTGGAGACAAGCCGATCGATATCACGTACCGCGCCTCTGCTTCATCAACAAGATGGACAAGATCGGGGCTGACTTTGAGTTTAGCTATAACTCGATCATTAATAGGCTCGGCGCGAATCCAATTGCCGTTCAGTTCCCTATTGGTTCAGGAAACGAGCTCGAAGGCTTGATCGATCTTATTGAGATGCGAGCCTTCTACTTTGACAGCAGTGAGCTTGGTGCTCTTGTTGAAGAACGTGATGTTCCAGACAGCATGCAGGAGGTTGCCCAACAGTGGCG
This sequence comes from uncultured Phycisphaerae bacterium, assembly GCA_937899935.1. Lineage (GTDB taxonomy): Bacteria > Planctomycetota > Phycisphaerae > Phycisphaerales > SM1A02 > JAQWNP01. The sequence goes on along the minus strand of CALCOW010000420.1, from coordinate 1,845 downwards.
GCAGCGGCTTCTTGAGCAGGTCTCAGAACTTGATGACGACTTCGCTGAGGCCTACCTCGAAGACGAGAGTGCAATCACGCATGCTCAAATCAGAGCAGCACTCCGTAAAGGCACACTCGAACATCGTTGCTATCCCACGTTCTGTGGAGCGGCACTACGAAACATTGGCATCCAGCGACTTCTCAATGGCGTCATTGAATATCTTCCAAATCCAACTGAGGTTGCCGATATTGAGGGAATCAATCCTCGCACCAATGAACCAGTCAAGAGGTCACATTCTGTTGATGATTCCTTTTCAGCTTTGGTGTTTAAGGTGGTTTCAGATACACACGGCGATCTCACCTATGCGCGTATCTATTCAGGTACACTGAAAAAAGGATCTCGAATTCTCAACGCTGCAAATAATCGCAAAGAGAACATCTCACGTATTTTTGAGATGCATGCGAAAGATCGTCAGCCACTTGATGAAGCTATTGCAGGGCAAATTGTCGCTCTCATCGGACTGAAAAATTCTGTCACGGGGGACACACTCTGCAGCACAGATGATCCCATTACTTTAGAGCGAATGGTATTCCCTGAACCCGTGATCTCAATGTCAATTGAGCCGGTTACCAATGATGACAAGCAGAAACTCTCTGAAGCCTTGGTGACCATCAAGCGCGAAGATCCCTCCTTCCGTACGAAGTTTAATGATGATACTGGCGAGACCATTATCGAGGGTATGGGCGAGCTTCATCTGGAGATCGTAAAAAACAAGCTGATCCGCGACATGAAGATTGGGGTTAATGTTGGTCGCCCCCGCGTAAGCTACCGCGAGACAATCACTGGCAATGCGAATGATGTACGCGGCAAGTTCGTCAAACAGTCAGGTGGACGGGGTCAATTCGGTGATGTGGTTATCAACGTCGGTCCTTGTACTGCAGAGGAAGCGGAAGCCGAAGAAATTAAGATGGTCGATGGTGTTGCCTTTGTCGACTCGATTAAACAAGGTGTTATTCCGCGAGATTACATTCCTTCTGTTGAGACAGGAGTGCGTGCCGCAGCTGCATCAGGTGTGCTCGGCGGCTTCCCTCTGCAAAATCTCAAGGTTGAATTGATCTTTGGTTCGTACCACGATGTTGACTCGAGCCCAATTGCATTTGAGCAAGCAGGAGCTCTGGCACTACGTGAAGCCGCAACACGAGCGGGACTTGCACTACTGGAACCGATCATGAAGTGCACGATCACAACACCGGACGAATTCTTTGGTGCCATCAGTGGTGACCTCGCTGGGCGGCGTGGACAAATTCTTGAATCGGAACTACGTGGCAACTTGCGCGTCATTACTGCCGAAGTACCGCTTGCTGAATTGTTTGGTTACACCACGGTCCTACGCGGACTCTCACAAGGACGTGCTGGCAATGCTATGGAACCTTCAGAATACCGCGTGATGCCAGATCGGCTTAAGGACGAGGTGCTGGCCAAGGCATAGAAAGACGCCACCTGCTGACTCAGATCGCTATTTGACTCGGAGACCAGCGTCTCGAAGCAACCTCCTCTGGTATGCTCAAGCATCGCCTGACAGAGGCGCGTCAACATGGCCGTTAACAACGCAAATCTTGAAGCCCCTATCCAAGCGCCTATTCAAATGAACAGGCGACTGCTGGGTCGTGTCTGCCTGACCTATCTAATCGTGCTCGTTGGCTGCCTCATCTGGCAATTGACTGATCCATTGAGTACCCCAGAACAAGCCCAATCAACAGAATTCACCTCGTATTTGATCAGTCTCATCATTGGCCTGGGTGTTTTAATATGTTTCTGGATTGGAAGCCTTGTACCAACTGCAACACAACAGAACATGGTCTA
>CALCOW010000419.1 GCA_937899935.1 uncultured Phycisphaerae bacterium | reverse complement strand
ATTTCCACGGTGGGCCAACTTACTACTACCCTCACTTGTTGTGGCGGGTGCCACTGTTCCATTGTATGTCGCCCTGGTTGTTGCTTTCGGGTTTAGTCCCAAGACAACTGATGTGGGTTATCAACCTTCGCAACCAATAGAGTTCAGTCACCGTTTGCATGCAGGTCAGCTCGGCATGGACTGCCGGTACTGTCATAACACCGTTGAATACACAGCACATGCCAATATCCCGGCGACCCAGACCTGCATGAACTGTCACGTTCAGATTCACAAAGATTCAGAGAAACTCAAACCACTGTGGGAGAGCTACCGCACCGGCCTTCCTGTGCACTGGGTTCGTGTACACGATTTGCCAGACTATGCCTACTTTAATCACGCTGCTCATGTGACGCGTGGCGTGAGTTGTGTGGAGTGTCATGGACGAGTTGACACCATGGCAGTTGTTTCACAGCAAGAGACGTTGAGTATGAAGTGGTGCTTGGATTGTCACCGCGATCCAGACCCACATGTTCGTGATCCCAATCTGGTAACTGAACTCTGGTGGGGTTGGAGTCTGACCGCTGAAGAAAAACGTGAAAATGGAGCAAAGTGGCGTGAAGTCAATATGCTCCAGCCATCACAGGATTGCTCAACATGTCACCGGTAGTGAAAAACAAACAAACCGGTCGTGCGTACTGGCGCAGTCTTGATGAACTGGCGGGCTCGCCGGAATTCCAACAGTACGTTGACAAGGAGTTTCCTGATTCAGCACTTGATGGCATGACGGATGCCGATCGACGCAGTTTCATGAAGCTGATGGCTGGCTCGATGGCGCTGGCTGGCATTGGACTCGCGGGTTGTCGGCGATGGCCCAAGGAAGAGATTGTGCCGTATGCGCATCGACCCGATGGTCGTACGCCTGGTGTTTCTGAGCACTATGCATCCTCGATGGAACTGGGTGGTATTGCTGGTGGTCTGATGGTGACAAGTCATGAAGGGCGTCCCACGAAGATCGAAGGCAATCCAAATGTCGCATCGAATCTTGGAGCCTCTGGCGTCTTTGAACAGGGCAGTATCCTTGATCTTTACGATCCTGATCGCAGCCGTCGTGTGACGTACGGAACAGCCGAGGAGCTAAGTGAGAAGCAATGGAAGGATTTCGAACGTTTTGTTTCGAAGCACTTCCGATCGATTCGCAGTAATAAAGGCAAAGGCTTTGCCGTGCTCGCCGAAGCGAGTGGTTCGCCGAGCATAGCGGCCATGCGGTCACGTCTTGAAACGGTGTATCCAGAAGTCAGCTGGTGTGAGTACGAGCCTCTTAACAATGATGGGCCAGCCATTGGCACATCAAAAGCGTTCAATGGCGATTATCGTGCGATCTACGATCTCAAGAACGCTGATGTGATTGTCACACTCGATGCAGACATTCTGGGTGTGTATCCCAATCAACTTCGTAACATTCGTGACTTCACTGCTGGTCGTCGCGTTCGTGATGGTCATACATCAGTGAATCGACTCGTTGCGGTCGAGCCAACACTGACCTTGACGGGGTCGAATGCAGATGATCGCATTGCGATGAAACGTGGTGACGTTCAGACGTTTGCAGCAAGTTTAGGCCACTCAATACGTCCTGCTAGTTTGAGCTCAAGCGATCTTAGCGAACTCGAAGTCGTTGCAAAGTCTGATGCAAATGCCGATTTAGCTGCAGAAGTTGCCAAAGACCTGATGGCTCATAAGGGTCGTTGTGTTGTTATTGCTGGTCCAGCGCAGAACCCGGCCGTTCATCAGCTTGCTCATGGTCTCAACGAGGCGCTGGGCAATGTGGGCAAGACGGTCCGTTATGCGAAGGTTCCTTCGACTGGCTCGCATGGTGAGAACATTTCGAAACTATGCGAACAAATGGAGGCCGGCAGCGTGTCAACGTTGGTGCTCTTGGGCGGTAATCCCGTCTACGACGCACCAGCTGATGTGAAGTTCTCTGATGCCTTAAAGAAGGTCGAAACTTCTATCCATCTGTCTGAATACGAGAATGAAACATCGGTGCTCTGTACATGGCATCTCAATCGTGCGCACTATCTAGAATCATGGGGCGACGGTCGTACTTGGGATGGGACGGTTACTTATCAGCAGCCACTCATTGAGCCGTTGTTTGGCGGAAGATCACCAATCGAACTTCTGGCCTTGATTGCAGGCGAAGAAAAAACAGCCGGTTATGACATTGTGCGGAATACGCTCAGCCAGGAAACCAAGAAGGCGACAGACGACGCTTCTTGGGATCCACTCTGGCGAGAGGTATTGCACGATGGTCAGCGGGAAAAAACCGCGTACGTCACAGAGACGCCGAAAGCCAACTTGGATAATGTCTCTGCGTCACTGACAGATCAGCAGAAGAAAGATGAGCTTGAACTCGTCTTTATGCCAGATGTAAAGGTGTACGATGGCCGTTACGCAAATAATGGTTGGTTACAGGAACTCCCTGACCCACTCACACGATTGACTTGGGATAATGCACTCTTGATCAGCCCGTGGCTTGCACAAGACAGGGGACTGACCGAAGGTGAGATGGTCAAAGTGACGGCCAATGGCGGCAGCATGACAGCCCCGGTGATTATCCAACCAGGCCAAGCTCGTAATGTTCTTGCGATCAGTCTGGGTTACGGGCGTAGTTTCCCTGGGCGCATTAGTACAGATGCGGGCTTCAACGCTTATCCACTCCGTACCACCAAGAATATGTGGTCGGTGGCCAATGTCACCATTGAGGCAACAGGTGACACGTATCCACTTGCTCGCGTCCAGAACCACTACGCTCTTGATTCGATCGGTGGTAAGGGTGAACAGCAGCGAATTCCAATGTTCTATCGCGAAACGGACCTTGAAGATTTTAAGGCTCATCCGAATTTCGCGAATGCACATACACATGTAGTTCATAGCCTTAATCTGTGGCAGCCACGTCAATTCGAAGGCGCCGACTATGCATGGGGAATGACAATCGACCTCAACGGGTGTACCGGTTGTGGGGCCTGTGTCATGGCTTGCCAAGCTGAGAATAATCTACCGATTGTTGGTAAAGATCAGATCAGCCGTGGTCGTGAAATGCACTGGATTCGTGTTGATCGCTACTACAGCTTTGCTGAGACAAGTCCTGGGACCTATGACCCCGAGCAACTGACTTCGGTGGCACTGCAGCCTATGACGTGCCAACATTGTGAGAATGCTCCATGTGAACAGGTCTGTCCAGTGGCGGCAACAGTCCATGATCAGGACGGTCTGAACGTGATGGTGTACAACCGCTGTGTTGGTACACGTTATTGCTCTAACAACTGTCCATACAAAGTAAGGCGATTTAATTACTTTGATTACTTCCGTCGTGATCCAGCGCGTGAAGGTGGTTTCATTGCCGTTAATCCTGATTATTACGTCAAGCGGCAGAGTGGCGCCGATCCACTGCGGCGTATGCAGTTTAATCCCGAAGTGACGGTACGAATGCGTGGTGTTATGGAGAAGTGCACCTACTGCACACAACGCATTCAGGCGGCCAAGATCGAAGCCAAGAACGCTTGGGTCCAGCTACCAAAGGCACAGAAGGAAGAACAAGCACGTACCTGGGTTAAGCCACCACCAGAATCCAAGGCAAATCAAAATCGCATTCCGATACCTGACGGTACTATTGTTCCCGCTTGTGCACAGGCGTGTCCAGCTGGCGCCATTACGTTTGGTGACCTGCTTGATCCAAACAGTGAGGTGACTCGCCAGCAGAATCTGAAATTGTCTTATTCGGTTCTCGAAGAGATCAACATTCGACCACGCACAAAATATCTCGCCAAGGTGACCAATCCGCTGACTTCGGCAGTTGCTCATAACGGCGATAGCCATGACGCTCAACACCATCACAACGGTACAACTGATGACCATCAGCATGCTGAGGAGAAGTCCAAGGCATGAGTACTTTGACGGCCGGAAAACCACGGGTTAGCGACTCGAGCAATACGTTTGACGAGCCGGGCGTCCGTTCTCCGTTGGTTTTGAACCATGATTCGTTTACCTCGGTAACCGAAGATATTTGCAAGGTCAATGAGGCGCCAAAGCCACCTTTAGCTTGGTATATCACGTTCGCAATTTCAGCGGTCCTGGCGCTGATGCTGTTTGTGTTGGTCGGGTATCTCTTTCTGACAGGGGTAGGCGTTTGGGGCAACAATGTCCCAGCTGCGTGGGGTTTCCCAATCGTCAACTTTGTCTTCTGGGTCGGTATTGGCCATGCTGGCACACTGATTTCAGCGGTCTTGTTCCTATTCCGGCAGAAATGGCGTACTTCTATTAATCGGTTTTCTGAAGCCATGACGATTTTCGCCGTGGTCTGTGCCGGACTGTACCCAGGTATTCACATTGGCCGTGTGTGGTTGGCGTATTGGTTGTTTCCAATTCCCAATCAGATGTCCATGTGGCCCCAGTTCCGTAGCCCACTGCTCTGGGACGTGTTTGCTGTTGGTACCTACTTCACAGTTTCGTTGATCTTTTGGTATGTCGGTATGGTGCCCGATCTCGCCACATTGCGAGACCGTACGACGACCAAACTGAAATCAGTTCTCTACGGTATTTTCTCATTAGGATGGCGTGGCAGTATGCGTCATTGGCATCGCTATGAGCGGTGTTATTTATTATTGGCTGCGATGGCAACGCCACTGGTGCTTTCAGTTCACTCGGTCGTTTCATTCGACTTTGCAGTGAGTCAGTTACCTGGTTGGCATACGACCATTTTCCCGCCCTACTTTGTGGCCGGCGCTATTTTCAGTGGATTCGGAATGGTTCTCACGCTCGCCATACCGGCGCGTGAAATGTGGGGTCTTAAAGACTTCATCACCAAACGACATATCGAGAATATGTGCAAGATCGTGCTCTTAACGGGCTCCATGGTTGGCTACGCCTACGGCATGGAATTCTTTATCGCTTGGTATTCGGGCGAGTTAATGGAGACCTTTGCCTTTGTCAATCGCGCATCAACCGAGCCTTTGGAAACTACTGGTGGTCCTATTGGATCATGGTCTCTTGTAATGTCATTACGCCACAAATCTTCTGGTTCAAGCGATGTCGCCGGACCATATGGGTCGTCTTTATCGCTTCATTGTTGGTTAACGTCGGTATGTGGTTTGAGCGGTTTGTCATCGTCATTACATCGTTGGCTGAGCCGCAGATTCCCAGTATCTGGCGATACTTCACGCCGACCTGGGTTGACATTGCCATGTTCATTGGAAGCTTTGGGTTGTTCATGACGCTTTTCTTGCTGTTCATTCGATACTTGCCGGTTATTGCTATCGCTGAAATCAAAGCGACCATGCCAGAAGCAGATCCACATGGGCACGACAGTCACGATGACCATGGTGAAACGACACACAATGGACACTCGTCCCCAGGATCGAAGGGGGCAGTGACATGACTCAGATGACCATGGCCACAAATGAGCCTTCCCAAGAAACCACTGATAGCACGCAGCAAACGTATGGCGTGTTTGCCGAGTTCACCTCGCCATCAAAGATCTTTAAGGCGGCAGAGGCAGTGCATGCGGCGGGTTACAGGTGGTGGGATTGTCTCGTGCCTTTCCCGGTTCACGGATTAGACAGGGCGATGGGCATTAAGCCAACGGTGCTGCCAATCATTGTCTTCTTTGCAGGGCTAACGGGCACCATGGTGGCGTTGTTCTTGCAGATCTATACCAACTCAATTGAATTGCCGCTTTGGCTGCTTGTGCCAGTCACTGGATATCAGTTTGAAGTCAGTGGTAAGCCGCTGATTAGTGCTCCTGCATTTATTCCGGTTGCATTTGAAATGACCATTCTTTTTGCATGCCTTACCGCAGTCGGCGCCATGTTTGTGATGAATGGTTTGCCAAGACTGTATCACCCGGTCTTTAGACATCCGCGTTTGATGCGTTTGTCTGATGATCGGTTCTTCGTTGTTATTGAAACGCGCGATCCCAAATATGTGCGCGGTGAAACAGAAGCTTTTTTAGAGTCGCTTGATCCAGAAGCAGTTGATAGGTTGGAGGCCTAAGTCCGTGGTTCCTCGTTGGATTAAATACACCCTGATTGTGCTCTTCATGCTGGCATTGATTCCGCCGGCATTGATTGCGCGGGCTCGTATTGTGCCGAAAACGCATCCACGAATCCACATTATCCAGAACATGGATAACCAGCCCAAATATGTGGGCCAACAACCAAACTTACTATTCAATGATGGACGGTCTATGCGACCCACGGTGGCGGGAACCATTTCTCAAAATGATATGGTTGATGACACGCATTACGCCATGGGTATTGTGGATGGTCAATGGGCAACGACATTTCCTGGGCAACTGAAGATCACAACGGACTTTGTACTACGTGGTCAAGAACGCTTTGAGATTTATTGCATGCCATGCCATGGCGCCGCTGGTGCGGGCGATGGGATTATTAATCAAAGAGCAATGCAGTTACTTGAGCAAGGGCTCTCGACAGGAACGACATGGGTCCAAGTCAAGAATATCCATGAGCCTCAGATTGTCGAACAGTCACTTGGACAGACTTATAACACCATCACTAACGGTGTTCGAAACATGGCTGGCTATGGAGATCAGATTGGTATCGAGGATCGTTGGGCGATCGTTGCCTACGTCAAGGCATTGCAGGAGAGCCGAAACGCAAATCCTGCCACCGTCCCCGACGCTGACTCGCTCCCTCGCGTTGTTGAGGAAGCGCCTGCAAGTGATGATGCGGACACAAATGCCGATCAGGGTGACGCCGATGCGGAGGTGGCCCCATGACCGCACATCAGGTAGCAGATCCTCGTTTCCTCGGACCGATTGGTCGCAGCATGTTCTGGGCGTTTGTGCTCATCGGACTTGCCTGCATGGTTATTAGTATTCTGGCGGGCATTTTCTTTACCGATGGTGAAGTCTTTTGGAAGTCTTACATCTTTGCTTTTATCGTCGTTGTATCGATATCGCTGGGTGGCCTCTTCTTCAGTCTATTACACCATCTCACAAGAGCAGGCTGGAGTGTTGTGATCCGCCGTTTGGCGGAGTCGATAGCCTCGAACTTCGTTTGGTTGTGGGTGCTGTTTATTCCTCTGTGGATACTCATGATCAGTGGGCAAGGGGATATTCTCTATAACTGGGTAGGTGAAGTTGCTGCGATTGAAGCAGCACACGCAAGTGCAGATAGCACTGAGGCCAGTATTCAGCTGGTAGCCTTGGCCGATGATCACAGCACGGGAGCGGCTCATGGTGACGATGGAAGTCACGGTGGTGCTCATGGGCATAGTTTGATCGAGAAGAAGATGGCGTATTTGAATGTGCCTTTCTGGCTCATTCGATCAGTGATCTACTTCTTAATCTGGGGTTCGCTGGCGTGGTATCTGTTCTCCAACTCTGTTCAACAAGATGCTGATGGTGAGCTTCATTGGTCGCGCCGACTTCAGCGAATTGCGCCAGTTGGCATGATCCTCTATGCACTTACATCTACCTTTGCGGCGGTTGATTGGATGATGGCCTTAAACCCCGAATGGTTCTCGACCATGTGGGGTGTCTATTTCTTTGCCGCAACTTGCTGTGGGTTCTTTAGCTTCTTAATAATTTTAGTGTTTGTCTTACAGCAGACGGGGCATATTAAGAAAGAGATAACACACGAGCATTGGCAAGATATGGGCAAGCTTCTGTTCGCATTTGGTATCGTCTTTTGGGCATACATTGCCTACAGTCAGTACATGCTCATCTGGTACGCCAACATCCCAATCGAGACAGACTTTTTCCTCGTTCGTCAACTAGGTCCTTGGTTCTGGGTGTCGATTATTCTGTTGCTAGGACACTTTGTCGTTCCATTTATTCTTTTGGTTTCCAAACACCCAAAGCGTCAACCTGCGGCCATGACAGTCTTGGCTTGCTGGATGCTCTTGATGTTCTTCCTGGACATCTATTGGCTGGTGATGCCACAACTCGAAGATTCAGGCTATGCCATGGCTAAGATTGCTGAATACGATCAGTTGGCAAAGGCGACGGCAGACGGAACAATTTCCACGGGCTATGGCTGGCACGTGGTGAACTTTACGTTGCTTGGTGGCATGGTATGCCTCATGGTGGCGGGAACCATTTATCGACTTCGTAAGTGTGCGTTGATACCAATTCGTGATCCGTGGCTCCCAGAGTCACTGCACTTTGAAAACATGTAGTTCTAAGAAAGGTTATTCGTGAGCGTCCATACTCATCACAATCTTGAGCACAACACCGAAGATCATGAAGATCCGACCTCCGGTCCTCTATGGATCATTGGTGCTTGTTCTTGTGTGGTGTTTATCGCAGTCTTCTTTGCGTTGACGGCGCTCTATTACCAAATTAATCGAGTGGAATATGGCGGCAAGGTTGTGAGTATCGAGAATCAAGACCGCCAGGTTGTTATTGAAGCTCAGGAATTTCTTCGTAATCAAGAGGCTCGCTGGGGGCAATACACCGATGCTCAAGACCAGTCACAACAACGATTGGAAGTGCCTATTGATCATGCGATAGCGACCATTGTTCAGCAGTATGGCCCAACAGATAATCAGAAGGATGCGCCCAGTACACAATGAAGTGGCGGCTTTTTAATCTCCTCATCATGACAACGCTGTTTTTAGCAGTGGTTCAGTCGCGCGCCCAGGCTCAATATGCGGCGGATGACAATCCTGCTGAGTTTGAGGGCGTTGGCGTCACCGAAAGGCTCAATGAACAAGTGCCTCTTGACCTTGCATTTGTCGATGAGGAAGGGAACGATGTCTTGCTTGCTGACTACTTTAAGCCAGGTAAGCCCGTTATTCTGACGCTCAACTATTACCGCTGCCCAATGCTCTGTACGCTGACACTCAACGGACTGGTTAAGTCACTCAATAAACTTGATTGGACTGCGGGGGATGAATTTGAGATCGTGACGGTCAGCATTGATCCAGATGAAGAGCCGGAGCTCGCAGAAGTAAAGAAACGCCACTATTTGACCTTCTATGATCGAGAAGGTGCGGCAGACGGTTGGCACTTCTTGACGGGTGATCAAGAGGAAATAGAATCGCTGGCGCAGGCGATTGGTTTCGGTTATCGCTATGACGAAGCAAGTGGTGAATATGCTCACGCTTCGAGTATTCAATTTGTAACACCAACGGGGCGTCTTAGTCGCTATTTCAACGACATTGAGTTCAAGCCCCGTGATACCAAGATGGCATTAATGGAAGCCTCGGAAGGTGCAATTGGCTCACCCTTTGAGAGAATGGCGTTGCGTTGCTTTTATTATGACCCTGATAGCAAGAGTTATAAGTTCAGTGCGATGGCTGCGGTCAAGATTGGCGGTGTCGTCACTGTTGTACTGATCTTAATAGGCTTACTTATTCTCAAACTGATGGGCCCAGCACGACCAAACAATGGTGGCGGTGATCAAGGTTCGAATATGCAAACGCCATCACATGATGATGATGGTCATCATGCTCGAACGACGATCAGTCATTTTGGTAGATCGGGTGAGACATCACAGGGTGGTGTGACTTGATTACACTTGTTGCAGACATCATTCAAGCAGAAGCATTAGGCACCCTCGGCGCTACCCTGGCCGGTGGGGCTACGTATTGGATGCCTGAGCAAGCTTCTGAGGTGGCGCCCAAAATTGATTGGCTCTTTGAGTTCATTAATGTCATTTGCTACATCTTCTTTGGTGCCATCTTGATTCTGACAGTTGGATTTTCAATTGCCTATCGCAGACGCAAGCGTGTTCATCAAGATAAATCAGCGACGCACCATACGGCACTCGAGGTGACTTGGACGATCGTTCCACTATTGATTGTCATTGTCATGTTCTATATGGGTATGACTGGATACATGTATTTGGATACGGTTCCTGAGAATGCCTATGAAGTGCGTGTGAACGGCCAGGTATGGTCGTGGACGTTCCAACATCCAAATGGTGCCGTCGAAGGCAATCAAGTAACGCTTCCGATGGACCGACCTGTACAGTTCATCATGACCTCGTCAGATGTATTGCACGCTGTGTTTATTCCCGCGTTTCGTGTGAAGAACGATGTCGTCCCAGGTCGGTATCGGACCCTCTGGTTTACAGCGACCAAACCTGGTGAGTACCAGTTGATGTGCGCGGAGTACTGTGGCAAGGGCCACTCTGACATGTTGGCACGTGTCTTTGTGTTGCCTGAAGAAGAGTTCCAAATCGAGATTGCGCGTTTAGCTCAGGAATATATGGATTTGCCGACGGAGGCTCTGGGCTATTACGCGGCAGATAAACTTTATCCTCGTTGTGCTTCGTGCCATACCGTCAACGGTGATCCAGGCACTGGTCCCTCTTTTAAGGGACTCTGGGAACGTACGCAGGCGGGCGAGCAAAAGTTTACGAATGGTGCGACATTATCTCAGCTACAAAAACAGGGCGATGGTTTTTATGATCCCGCCATGGGTGGTGTACAGAATTATCTTCGTGAGTCGATTCTGTATCCACAGAAGCTTATCAATGAGGGTTATGGTCCAGTGATGCCCAGTTTCAAAGGGCAGCTCAAAGAGCGTCAGGTCGATGCACTGATCATGATGATTCGCGAACTTGAGACTTATTTCGAGCCCGATGGATCGTTTAAGCCACAGCCAGAGAACACGACACCTGCAGAGGGAGCTGCGGGTACTGAAGAGGCGACAACGCCGAAGCAAGACGGAGGGTCCCCAGAGGCCTAAGTGCGATGACGACAATTCCTGTTCCACCATCTCAACCAGTAACACCAGAGCTCGCAAGAGATAACTATCTCACGTATACGCGGGGTATCTGGAGTTGGCTCTTTACGTTAGATCACAAACGAATTGGCGTGATGTATCTCTGTGGTGTGCTGAGCATGTTTTTTGTGGGCGGCATTTTCGCATTGCTCGTACGGACTCAGTTACTGACACCCGAAGGCGCTGTGTTTAATGACAATGCTAATTACAACAGAGCATTCACATTACACGGGGCGATCATGGTCTTCCTGGTCATTATTCCCAGTGTTCCAGCTGCGTTGGGCAACTTTGTGTTGCCGATTATGTTGGGTGCGAAGGATGTTGCCTTCCCGAGACTGAATTTATTTAGCTTTTGGTTATGGATGGCCGGAGCTGTGTTTTTCATTCTGGTCTTAGTTAATGTTGACGGTGGCCTTGATACAGGCTGGACTTTTTATACCCCGTATAGCACCACTGATGGAATGGCATTTGGGGGTGTGTTGTGGGCGGTCATTGGTGTATTCATACTTGGATTTAGTTCTATTTTCACAGGCATGAATTTCATTGTGACGATTCATCGCTTGCGTCCACCAGGCATGACATGGTTCCGTATGCCGCTTTTCCTTTGGGCCTTATATGCAACCGCATTAATTCAGGTGCTCGCAACACCTGTGCTTGGTATCACCGTCGCACTTCTCTTCATGGAGCGACTTTTTGGGATGGGGTTCTTTAATCCCGCATTAGGTGGAGATCCAGTTCTCTATCAGCACTTCTTCTGGTTCTACTCCCATCCCGCGGTATACATCATGATTCTGCCAGCCATGGGCATCATCAGCGAGCTCATCTCTGTTCATAGTCATAAGCACATTTTCGGATATCGCTTTATTGCGTTTAGCTCAATTGCAATCGCCGTTTTCGGTTTTCTGGTGTGGGGACACCACATGTTTACGTCCGGGCAATCGCAGCTTATCAATGTGATTTTCTCGGCTATTACTTTTAGTGTCTCCATACCATCAGCTATTAAGGTGTTCAATTGGTTAGCGACGCTTTATAGGGGTTCTATCAGTCTCAATACACCCATGCTCTATGCGCTGGGGTTCATCGTTATCTTTGCTATCGGTGGTTTGACAGGACTGCACCTTGGGACGCTCGCCACTGATATACATCTTCATGACACTTACTTTGTGGTAGCCCACTTTCACTATGTGATGATGGGTTCTGCCTTGATTGCCATGATCGGAGGTATGCACCATTGGTGGCCCAAGATGACGGGGCGCATGTATAACGAGAATTGGGGGCGATTCGGTTTTGCCTTAGTCTTTATTGGCTTTAATGTGACGTTCTTTACACAGTTTGCCCTTGGTAGTCAGGGCATGCCTCGTCGCTATGCCACCTATAACGGTATGGTGCTCACCGACCTCTATCACCTTTATCATGTGATTTCGACTATTGGTTCGTATATTCTCGCCTTGGGATTCTTTGTGACCGCCGGATATTTACTGCACTCCATATTTGCAGGAAAACGCGCGCCGGATAATCCATGGGGTGGACGAAGTTTAGAGTGGCAGTGCACGTCGCCGCCGCCGCATGACAACTTCAAAGAAGCGCCTACGGTGGGCGACTGCTATGACTACAGTGTCTTGGAGTGGGATGAGTCACAGCAGGGTTACAAATGGCGTGAAGATATTGAACGTCCAGGCAATCCACATGTATCAGGGAAGGATGGTCACGCGTGACACAGGTCCCGATGGAACACGATCATCATGAGGCGGGACTTCACGGTCACGATGTCCATGATGCGCATCATGACCATCCTAAGGAGCTAGGTCACCATTGGGACAACCTAAACCAGCAGTTCGAGGCTGGGAAACTTGGTATGTGGTTGTTCTTGGCAACAGAGATTCTTCTCTTCGGAGGCCTCTTTTGTGGCTATGCCATTTGGCGAGGCAATCATCCCGATATCTTTGCTTATGGCAGTCAATTCCTTTCGGTCAAATGGGGGGCTATCAACACATGCGTTCTGTTGCTTAGCAGTATGACGATGGCGATGGGCGTAACGATGGCGCAGCGCGGCAATAAACCGGGCTTGATTATTTGCCTTGTGTTGACACTTCTGGGCGCTTTTGGATTCTTAGGTATCAAGTACGTTGAGTACAGTCATAAGTTCCATGAGGGATTGTTGCCAGGAATTGCCTTCTATGAAAAGCCATCTGATTCACATATTTGGGTAGAAATCGAAGAGCAGGCTGGTGACCAGCAGGAAACCTCTATTGCAACTGATGTTGCTGAATCGAAAGAAGAGGCTGAACTCCAAATGGCACGGGCTGATCTACCGGTGATGCCTGCAGCGGAGGCGACAACTAACGAGCCAGCCGCTATTGGTCCCAGTGGTCTGAATCAAAGCAGGGTGGTCCAGGAGGAAGAGACCTATCGTGTCTTCTACAAAGAGGGGCGGATTGCTGCGCAAGAAGATCAAGCGGCCATGGCTGAGTATGCCGAACACCCTGAAGAGGCAATGCGCGAGCTTGAGAAGCATCCATTACAGGATCCTGATCGCCCGCCGAATGCGCAAAAGTTTTTCACCATCTACTTCTTGATGACTGGATTGCACGGTATTCACGTTGTGGTTGGTGTGATCGTTATCTTGTGGTTGATTTATCTAACGTTTCGTGGCAGATTTAGTCCGCACTATTACACACCTGTCGATTGTGGTGGACTTTACTGGCACGTTGTTGACTTGATCTGGATTTTCTTGTTCCCACTCTTCTATCTCATTTGACCCTTTCTGAACAGGCTTTCAGTAATGTCGCACGAGCACACAGAAGCAAACATTGAACACCATCACCCCAAGGGGCATGAACATGCGGGTATCGGTCATGCGGTTCCGATGTGGTTTCTCGCATTCATCTGCGCCATTCTTCTCATCCTGACCGGCATTACCGTCTTCTCAAGTTTTGTGGACTTCAATGAATGGCACATGCCTGAAATGAACCTCACGCTTGCCCTCATCATCGCCACTGTTAAGGCTTGTATTGTTTGTTTGTATTTCATGCATTTGCGATGGGATCGTCCCTTTGTCTCCTTTATTTTCATTACCTCTGTCATCCTCTTGGCGTTGTTTATCGGCTTTGCGATAACAGACACCAAAGAGTATCAGCCGCTCGTCGATCAGAATGATTCACCACTGATCCAAGATCGATTGACGGAACTCGGGCTCGAGAAATGAACCCGAGCGCGGGTTCACCGCTTCCTAATAGTCAGAGGTCTCGCACCATACGATCACCATTCCGATCGCAGGCAGAGCGACATTTTGCGGGCCGGTTTGGTTTAGCGCTCTTTCTTATTTCGCTAGGTGCCTTGTTTGCAGCAACGTTGATTGCCTTTCTCGTACTCCGTATACAGGCCGGTGCATCTTGGCCGACGTCACTTCCAGCAGTGCCGTGGCTGTTATGGGTTTCGACCGTTGTGCTGATTGTTGGTAGTGGCACCATACAGGCCGCGGTCACCAGTGCTCTTCGTGATCGGCAATCTTTGGCCATAGCACTCGTCGCAATAACCGGTCTTCTGGGTGTGCTCTTCATTGTGCTTCAGGCAATTGCGTGGATGCAATGGCGAGATGCTGTGACCATGCTTTGGAACGAGCCAGGTGTGCCTCGAGTGGCTGCCGGTGGTTTCTATGTGTTAACCGGGATACACGCAGTGCATGTCTTAGGTGGGCTGGTCGCTATTCTTGTTGTTCTATTGATGGCTGTGCGGGCCGGTGTAGATAAAATGAGTAGCTCAATGATCCGAGGGTGTGCAAGTTATTGGCACTTTCTTGATCTGGTTTGGATCATCCTATTACTCACGATGGTGTTGGCGTTTTAGTTTGATTCGGCGAAGTCTTTCCCGTTGATGACGTTGTCATCTGGGTGCAGCGCGTGCCACGCAAACCAAAAGCTGTACGGTGCATCAAGAGGGTCCCCGGTCTCGGCGTTGCTGACTGAGACATGTTCCGGATCTTGCATATAGGTGAAGCGAATTGGTTCCGACATGTGGTCGTCAATCCAGATCCCATTCTCATCAGCACTCGCAGCAATGAGTGAGTACGGATAGATATGACGTTTATCTTGGGCATCAGTGATGACCACAACGCGCTCCTTGAAGGCAATGCCGTTGGAATCTGGCGTATGGGACAATGTGGTGCCATGGGGAAGCACATCACTATTAAAGTAAGACGGGTCACCGGTAAGAGGGTTTGATTTCTTGTACACCCGTTTGTAGCTCGGGTCTCGTTCAATAACGGTGGTGTCGGGATATTGTTCGAGCCATTGAGCCCAAGTTGTTAGTTCCGTTGGCCTGGTCTGTAACGTCTGCTGTGTCTTAGTGGCTGGGCCAGCCAATGGTTTTCCCTCAAGTTGATTCCAGAGACTGGCATCGACCGTTTGTAAATCATCGCGTTTTCGATCGTAATAGACAGCGTTGCCGTTATAAAGAAGCCCACTGACACCTAACTCAACCAGTTGGTCATTCACAGTTCGATCAAAAACGCGTATGCCACCGGAGGGCCAATGATAAGTTACCGAGATAGGCACTCCACCAACGGTGTCATTCACAATCTCGTGCACATTTAGTACATGTAATGGATACGCTCTGGCCTCGCCATTTTCTGCGACACCGATAACAAGATCTGAGGGCACCATGTACTTATTACGGCCAGTCATTGCATCAACTTCTTCAACTGATAATGGAGTTGGCGCATTCAGTGGGTGAACCATATCTCGATAGCGCATGCCAGCAGTCAGTGAATTGCGATCACCATTGACCACCGAGAGGTCAAAGCCATAACTATCAGGATTGACGCCATCCCCAAGTGGAGGGTCCATGCCTCGAATCACGGCGGGCCCGGCAAGCCCCAAAACAGCAGCAAGACACAGTCCAACTGCAACCAGAATGACCCAGCCTCCTCCAGCCAGTGTGAGCATTCGTGTTCGCGCTTTCGGGTTTTCAGTCTGATCTGGTTGGTTCATTGGGCATTGGGATTCATGATGACACCTTGTGGCGCCGCTTCAACATTTGCAGTAGGCGTATTTATTTGTTGGGCAACAAAGGCATCGAGTCGGCTGTGTGGAT
>CALCOW010000418.1 GCA_937899935.1 uncultured Phycisphaerae bacterium | reverse complement strand
CTTGCTGGCCTTGCTGCTGCTGTTGTTGCTCTTGCTGGCCTTGCTGCTGCTGTTGTTGCTCTTGCTGGCCTTGCTGCTGCTGCTGTTGCTCTTGCTGGCCTTGCTGCTGCTGTTGTTGCTCTTGCTGGCCTTGCTGCTGCTGTTGCTCTTGCTGCCCCTGCTGCTGCTGCTGTTGCTCTTGCTGGCCTTGCTGCTGCTGTTGCTCTTGGATCGAGTTAGTGGGTGGTTTCTTGGCCTCTTCTTTGTCAGTATTCGGATCTGCGGGGTTCTGATTGGGATCGGTATTCGAGGTGTTCAGATCATCTTGAAGTTCTGGCTGCTCCTGTTCAACGCTAGGCGGCATCTCCCGAAGCGCCTCAGCTGTATTTTCGAGCGCCTCGCTCATTTCTTTTTTCTGTTGATCAAGCTCCTGTTGCTGCTTTTGATCTTCATCGAGTTGCTTGAGATCTTCAGCAATCTCACGCGCCGCATCTGCACTGAGGCCACTTTCTTCAAGAGCCTCTGTAAGTTTGTCTTTGTCCAAAGATTCGATGTCAGTGTTGTTTAACGCCCGTTCCAGATCTGGATCCTGCATGAGCTGTTCAATTTGTTTTCGTACATCTTGTTCAGTCCTGTCTGGTGGATCTTGTTGATTAATCACCTCCGCCAGTTGATCCAAGTAGTCAGCCAGAGCCTCTCTATCTTCTTGTTGCTGAAGATCTGATCGTCCCTCTACCGAGTCTTCTATAAGATCTGCCGCTCGATCAAATTCACCGCGTGACAGTGCTTCAGCAAGTTCTTCCGTGCGAGGCTGGTTACTAGGCGGCGGCGCAGCATCACTTGCTTGGCGAAACTGCTCAGCCATTGCATCGACTTGTTGAGTATTTTGTCGAGCTTCTTTGTTGAGTGCATCAGCCATTTTCTGCATATGAACAGCGGACTGTTGCTGAAGATTTTTTGCCTGTTCTTCGGAGAGCGTGGGATTCTCTAGTTCGTCAGCAATTTCAGCCAGAATGTCACGCTCATCCCCAGATACACCAAGGCCTGGAGAGTCTGGGGGTGGTATGGAACTACGAATAAGTGATGCGGCTGCTTCACCGGCTGAGGCGTCTTGCACGATCGTGGTTGTTGCTGTCCTTGCAACCAATGGCACATAAATGATCAAGACAGCCAAAATGGCTGCTCCAGCAATAGCGGGTAAAGTTTTTGGCCATGGGAGTGGTATGGCTTGTTTTGGATCCACTTGCTTAGCAATTGATTGTGCACTTTCTTTAATCTGAGAGGCGAAGCCAACATCACAAACAGGCAACTGATGTATTCGAGTTGCTGTGCCAAGATGATCTTTGAGATGAAGGCGGCGGTCTGTCTTGGTGGCAATCTGCTCAATAGGTTTTCTTATTGTCAGTTGATATAAACCTAAAAACACAGCGGGGCCTAGCGAGATAATGAGATAGATGAGCCAGTTTGATGGGATTGATCCGAGTCGAGTGATAAGTAAGACAACAGCCGCAAGAAGTTCGCCTATCAATGCGCCAATAGCAAACCATAACAAGGCGCGCGATCGGGCTTCGCGAGCAGATATACGGCGAAGCACACGTTGAATTTGTGGGGTGTTGTTATTCATATTCATCTGGAGGCTACTATAGATGAACCTGCCTCAAGGCCTGCCCCAGATGATAGACACGGACCCGCCCAGGGATAAGGGCAGATCCGTGTGTTCGTGTTCCGGAGGGCTACAATCGAAGAAACAGGCCTAATCAATGACGATCTGGACATCCCAGGCCAATGCATCTGGCTCGGCGGGTTGCACCACTGGCGTTGACTCGAGGGTGTCAAAGGGGCTTCCTTTGTCTGAATCAACAGTGAGACCCAAAGCAGCTTTGGCTTCATAATCGTGGTTAACATCTCTCTTGGCGAGCGTGCGCAGCGTTGCCTCTTGCACAGCTCTAAGTTCGGCGAGGCGCCCTTCGATCTGCTTTAGATTATTAACATTTCCTAATCGATCATAGCTAGCAAGGGTCGCTTGTTGTTTTTCAGTTAACTCGATGAGTCGATCATTCCGCTCAAGAGTGTCAATTTGACGATCAAGCTGCCACAACTTGTTCTGGAAGTCAGAAAATTCACTTTCAAGTCGAGCTAATATACTCGTCAGCTGATCCTGTTGTTGCTCAAGAAGTTTAAACTGTTGTCTGTCTTGTGCTCGTCGATCATCATAAGTGTTCTTTACACTCTGAATCCGGCGTGCTTCTGTATAAGCTTGCGCTATATCAAATCGAGCCCCCTCATATCGAATCGCGACTGGCGTCACCGTTACTGCTTGCTCGGTTTCGGCTCGAGTGACCAGGTCGCGCAGTTCAGTGAGATCAGTCGTTGTGAGTCCAACCACACGGTCTGCGATATCAATGTCACGCTGAATATCCACAAGCTGCTGTGCAACTATTGCAAGTTCGCCTTGAACATCGGCAATACGATCAGGGTATTCGTTGGACAATTTTTGGAGTTGGTGTCTCAGAGCGATTGGATCGTCTATGTAATGATCCACTACGCTTTGCGCTCTTGCTTTAATTTGGGCAATTCCTCCCCAGACTCTTTCAGGACCGACAATGAGAACCGTCGCACCAGCAACAACGCCGGTGATCAGTCCCCAACGAAAAATGAAGCGTGTTATCGAAAACATGGATCTACCTTCCTTCAGGGTGTTCATTGGTGGCCGAGCTCACCCGGCCCAAAAGTACAAATCAAAAATTCCATCAGCCTTTCTTGATATGTCGTTGGGGGTTTGGCCCGAGAAATTTCATCTCAGCGCCAACAAAGGAGCCGCGGCCTACACTAGGGGTGGCAAGCAAGGAGCTTTTGGGAGTCGAATTTGGCATGAAATCGAATCGGTTGGGTTCCCAACAAGGTGGATGTGCCCATGAATACACTTACAACGACGTTTGTACGCCGCCTGCGCCAGCGCGATGAATCAGCCTGGTTTGAGCTCTGGGAGGTCTTTGGGCCTGTACTCCGCCGACAATTAACCAAGTGGGGTGGTGGCAGTATTGGGCTTGAGACGGTTCGCGACCTGAGCCAAGAGACATTGGCACAACTATCCAAATCCATCGACCGATTTGACCCCGACCGTGGCGCTCGGTTCAGCACCTGGCTTTTGGCGATTGCAAAGCATGCCCTTGGGGATGAGATTGATCGTCGAATGGCTCTAAAGCGTGGTAGTGGCCGTCGGGCTGCATCACTGGATCCTCGATATATGGGCGCGATGTTGTCGATCGATCCAGATCAGGCCTACGAGCAGAACGTGTTTTGTGCAAAGGTGTATGCAGCCATTCGTGCGACGGAAGCCGAATCAGAATTTGTGCATTTTCAGGTCTATCGCATGAGGGTCCTTGATGGCATGTCAGGTAAGGACATTGCACGGCAGCTTGATATCAGCGAGCCCACGGTGAGTCGATATGCAAACAAAGTGCGTGGCGCACTTCGAGAACGGCTCGAAGAAATGATGCAGCGATTTAGTTTTACGAACGAGGAAGCGATGGAAGCCGATCGGGCAGGGCTTTCCTCTGAGGACAAGATGTTTGATGAAGCGGTGGCCGACATTTATCACCAACAAAATCAGCTACTCGTTGACGACGAGCAGTTCTTGACTGGAAATAAAGCCAACTAGTTAGAACGAGAATTCAATTGATTGCAGCTGCTGTTGTAACCACCCTGTTAATTATTGTGCTAATCACAATCTGTATTGTGATTGGCTTGTTCATTTTGATTCCTCTAGCCAGACTTTTTAAGGAAGTTCTTTCAGGGCTTGTAGACGGTGTGTTGTTTCTCTCGCAGCAGATTGGCGAGTTTATCTTTGGTTTGCTTGGAGACATCACAAGATTTTTTGGTGCAGTTATTACTATTCTGGTGGTTGTTCCAGTTGCACTGCTGAATGTGATATTGGGTAATTGGACTAGAGCAAGTCGTTTTGGACATGCACTCTCTCGCGAGTGTCTTTTATTAGGGCAGTGCTTGTGGCGAGGCTGCATTCATCGGCCACTCCGCTTGTTCATGCTCGATGGACTCTTGGAAGGACTCGAGAAACGGGTACCAAAAGCCGTCGCATCTTCGAAGAAAGGTACTGGCGGTGTTGTCAGAGAGCAGCAATTCACGGGCTATACCATTACCGGCACCCTAGCCGGAGGTGGCTCTGGTGCAACTTTGTACGTTGCAGAACCAGATGATCAGCCACGGTGGAAGCCCCAAGGAGATGATCATCGTGTCGTGATCAAGTGTTTTGCACTTGCAGCCGGTTCAAGCCTGCCCCAGATTGTGCGAGAGTCTCGAGCGCTGGAAGCAGCTCGACGGATTGGCTTGGTTCTTGAACACCAAATGGATGAGGATCGTTTTTACTATGTCATGCCATATCACGCCGGCGACAACCTAGGGGTAGTGATTCCACAGTTGCACGCCCAAGACAACGCCCAATCGGGGCTCAATCAAAAACAACTCGATCAGGTGATCAGATATGTCGGTGATCTGCTGAGCACCCTCGAGCAATATCACAGAAACGGTCTCTGGCATAAAGATGTCAAGCCCGAGAATCTTATTGTTCAAAACGGCCGGGCACACTTGGTTGATTTAGGTTTAGTAACGCCACTTCGCTCAGCGATGACACTTACAACACATGGCACAGAGTACTTCCGAGATCCAGAGTTGGTGCGGCAAGCGCTTCGAGGTGTCAAAGTTAATGAAGTTGACGGAACAAAGTTTGATATTTATGCAGCTGGCGCTGTCTTGTATTTCGCGCTTGAAAACACATTCCCCGCACATGGTGGGTTGAGTCGGTTTTCTAAAAAGAGCCCAGAGGCACTCAAGTGGATTGTCTGTCGAGCGATGGCCGAATACCACAAACGATATGATTCTGTTGCAGCAATGCAGCAAGATCTTCTTTTGGTTCTTGAAGCCGAGTCAATATGGGATGTAAGAGCCGCAGATCTGCCCTCAATGAGCCACGAGGAGATCGTTGACGAACAGATCAATTCGAAAACGGCTTCGTATCCTCCAACAGAGTCACCATTAGCGCAAGGGGTGCAGCCCGCTCGTCATATTGCCGTTACAAAATGG
Source organism: uncultured Phycisphaerae bacterium (assembly GCA_937899935.1). GTDB lineage: Bacteria > Planctomycetota > Phycisphaerae > Phycisphaerales > SM1A02 > JAQWNP01. Next base: position 10,544 of record CALCOW010000418.1, on the reverse strand, counting down.
CTAACTGGTACCTATGAGGTGCGCGGTAGTCACACCATTCAAGCCAATGTCGAATCCCAAACGTTCACCCAAAGTATGAGACGTTCCATGAGGGTTGTGGCCGTTCAACCAATACAAAAGATCCGTCATGGCACCCAGGTTTTGTCCGATAGATTTAAAGCACGAACAGCCCGGCTTCGTGACCGCCGCAATGCTCGAAAGGGCCTTGCTGTTGTTGCCGTATTGGTGATTGTGGGCGTCCTTGTCATTGCCAGTCAAGATGATTGGCAAACACGCGATGGGATAAAACATTATTCAAATCATGCGGCGTTTGTTCCAGAGGTTCCATCACACCGTTTACCGAATGCAGCATACAACACAGCAAAACCATTGTTGCTTATCAATGATCACCCACGCAAAGGTGATCCTGAAGTTAAACAAGAGGTTCTCAATGCGCTTAATGCGCAAGAAGATCATCGTTTAAATCTTGCTCGGCGTAACGATGACGCTGAAGTCGCGCTGCGGCGATTGGCTCCGGGTGGACAATTGAGTCAACTTGACATCGCGAGCGATGCACTGAATAAACTATGCAAGGAACATGGCATAAATGGATTAGTCTTAGTGGAAGCTGATCCCGATGGGTCGCAGGGAGGCTTGCGATTACTGGCGATCATTCCAACTGGAGCCATCGTAGGTGACAGTGACAAGAGCACACAGCTTGATGATTCCAGCCTTGTACCTCTTTCAAATGCGCCTTAGCCTTCATCCTGGCGTGGCAATCTCTTTAGAGGTCCCCAAGCTCCACACCAGTGACCGTGAGTGGTTGGTTTGCCAGTTGCTGATCAGAAACAATGTCGTGCTTCCATCGTGCTGGTCCCAGGACATATTCGTCTAGGTTCTTCAGATAGTTGGGGTCAACTTCTCTCTGGCTTGGTGCAGACAAAATAACAACCCCATGGAGTTGCAGTGAAAAAGTATCCTGATCTGGATCGACCCAGACGGTGGCACGTTGCGCTCCTAGATGGAGGTCACCACTAGTGAGAGAGAAGCCAGTCAGATCGCCAGATAATGCGTCCGTTCCATCTGCACTAATCCACCACGGACCAACCGGTCCACCACGAGGCTTGCCAGGTTCACTGCTGTGTTCCAGCGCGATATCGTAGATCTGGCGTGTGACACTCGACACCGTATCGATTGGTGACTCGTATTTCAGCCATATTCCGACCATTCCTATGAGCAAGCCACCCAACCCAAGAGGCAATAGATAACGTATAGCTGACTGTTGTCGGGTTCTCTTCTGCTTGTTTGGTTTCATGATGGGCCTCAACACAGGTATCGGATCGCTGGCGGTATAAGTTGATTGCAAGCGATCAAATGCTGCTCAAAAGGCTTGGGGTGGCCCACAAGGCTGGATTTCGTCACAATAGAGATCATAAGACGACTCTGAGAAAGACTATGGAGACAAGCACGACGCGATGAAAAGCAACCACCCAGGCTCGGTACTTCGATCCAGACTCGCGCAAGGCACAGTGATTTGCCCTGGCGTCTTTAATCCATTGGTCGCGCGAGCAGCAGCTCGTATTGGCTTTGATGCCTGCTACATATCTGGGGGAGCAACTTCAAATGTGTCCGGTTATCCCGACGTAGGCATTCTGACACTGACGGAAATGTGTCGCACGATTCGTGAGACAGTGGACGCCTGCAGGCTACCAGTTGTCGTTGATGCCGATACAGGGTTTGGTGAGCTAGAAAGTGTTGTGCGTACCGTTGTTGAGTATGAGCGAGCAGGTGCAGCGGGCATGCACCTCGAAGACCAGGTGTTTCCAAAACGCTGTGGACACCTGGACGGTAAGCAGTTGATTTCCACCGAAGACATGATGGCGAAAGTACAAGCGGCCTCTGAACATCGACTGAACAAAGACTTTATTGTGATCGCTCGAACAGACGCTAGGGGTGTTGATGGAATCGAAGCTGCTATTGAGCGAGGTAATTCGTACCGTCAAGCTGGTGCAGACATGATCTTTCCCGAGGGACTTGAGTCTGAGGAAGAATTTAAGAAATTTGCAGATCAATGCCCAGGCTTGCTAATGGCCAATATGACCGAATTTGGAAAAACACCAGAGATCCCCTCTGGTCGATTTGCTGAACTCGGTTATGAGTTAGTAATTTATCCAGTCAGCATGCTACGACTGGCAATGGCGCACGTAATCCGAGGTCTAGAGCAGTTATATTCAGACGGTACGGCCCATAGTCTGGTTGATGAAATGCTGACACGATCTGATTTGTATGGCCTTCTGGGATATGACCCGCAGCAGCCCTGGATGTTTGACCAGCCGTCATAGCCGTGTTTGGCGTTATTGCAGCTGTTTTATGTTTGGTTTCCCGCCATCCGGCGGACTGGCTATTGATCGACTACTATGTTGGGCCGCCTCATACCAGAGGGAATGTCCTTTTGGGGCCTTGGCGAGCGTCCTTTAATGAGGCTCTTTTGAAGAGCCACAGGTCAGAGACGCAGATTCGACTCAACTCCCTTTTGATCTTGGATTGATTTAATGACTGTTTCATCGAAAGACAAACCAGCAGACACACGCGGTTTAGCCGGCATGGTTGCCGGAGACACCTATATTTGTGCCGTCAACCAGACGCAGTTGATTTATCGTGGCTTTGAGATTGCGGATTTAGCAGCCAATGCAAGCTTCGAGGAAGTCGCATTTCTACTCATTGAAGGGCACAAGCCAAATAAAAAAGAGCTTGAGAACTTCAAACAGGAGCTCATCGCCGAGCGGGTAGTTTCGGACGAGGTTCTCGATGTTATTGCTCGTATTGCTGGGCAATCGACCGATGTGCATCCCATGAGCATCCTTCTTACAGGGATCTCTTTGCTATCCCACACAGATCCAGATAGTGAAGACAACAGTCATGAGGCCGAGGTTCGTAAATCAAAACGTCTTCTGGCTAAGATCCCGACCCTTATTGGAGCCGGCCAAGCGGCACGCGATGGTAGAGAACGCGTAAGCCCAGATCCCGAATTGAATCATGCAGGTAATTTACTTTGGCTCATTACCGGCCAAAAGCCAACCGCTATTGCTGCGGATGTTATGAATGTCTCGTTAATTCTTTATGCAGAACATGACTTCAATGCCTCCACATTCACCAGCCGTATTATCGCATCGACAAACTCAGATATGCACTCAGCAGTGTGTGGCGCGGTTGGCGCACTTAAGGGCAACCTCCATGGCGGCGCAAACGAGGCTGCGATGGAGATGCTTTACGAGATCATGTCCGAGGTGGAAGCTGGAAAATGCAGCGCTGACGAGTGGATGCAAAACGCTTTTCAATCCAAACGTAAACTCATGGGCTTTGGTCACCGAGTTTATAAAAATGGTGATCACCGAGCAGGCATTCTGCGTGACTGGGGTATTCGTTTCTGCGAAGAAGTTAATCCAGAAGCAATTAAGTGGTTTAACTTAGGGGATGAAGTCCAAGCAATTATGCTTCGAGACAAGGCGATCTACCCAAATGTTGATTACCCATGTGGGATGACGTATTACGCTATGGGCATTCCTGTTCCACAATACACGCCAATCTTTGTAGCGAGTCGAATAACTGGTTGGTGTGCACATATTATGGAGCAACACTCAGATAACCGTATTATTCGTCCACTGGCGAATTACGTGGGACCAGAGCTTTCCAATTGGAACGATGCCTAAATCACCAGAACGAACGAGAACATAGTTTGGGATCACTGGAATAACGTGGAGATCAGGCAATGGCGCAGGTGAAGTCGATTGCGGTGATCGGTGCCGGCACAATGGGCAGTGGCATCGCTTTGACCGCAGCAGTATCGGGAATAGACGCATTTACGGTTGATGTCAGTGAGGAGCAGCTTGCAAGAGCGAAGGCCTATCACGGCAAAACAATTGGCCGAAACGTCGAAAAACAGCGTATGACGCAAGACGAAGCTGATGCGGCGGTCAGTAGGATTTCATACGTCACCGAAATGGATGCAGCCAGTCAGGCTGAATGGGTGGTCGAGGCTGCGACAGAACAGGCTGATATCAAAAAGAAAATATTTAAGCAGATGCATGAAACTTTTGGTGATGATGTTGTACTGGCGACAAACACATCATCAATCTCAATTACAGAGATTGCGGCAGCGGTAGACGATGCGGCCGACCGGGTCATCGGCATGCATTTCTTCAATCCTGTGCCAGTCATGAAACTTGTTGAAGTTATTCGTGGATTAGCAACGAGTGAGCAAACGACCACGCGCACGCTCGAATTGGCCCAAGCGATGGGCAAAACAGCGGTGCCAGCTAATGATCGGGCTGGGTTTGTTAGTAATCGTGTTTTGATGCCTATGATCAATGAGGCTTTTTACGCTTGGATGGAAGGAGTCGCCGAACCAGAGGCGATCGATGAGATTATGAAACTAGGCTGCAATTGGCCCATGGGCCCATTGCGGCTGGCAGACTTTATAGGACTTGATGTCTGCCACGACATATTGATGGTGCTTTCCCGAGAACTCGGTCAAGACAAATACTTCCCCTGCCCTAGACTTCGTCAACTCGTCACCGCTGGCCGGCTGGGCAATAAGACGCGTCATGGGGTTTATGACTATCGTGAGGCATAGCAACAAAGACAGGATATGAACGCCCCTTCCCCCGAGAAAATCTCCCTCCGACAAAAGCGTCGCACCAAGAACCCAATGTTAAGAGTTCTTGATGCCATTGGCAGCATTCCGTTTGGCGTCGCCTTACTGACTTTGTTGTTTATCTACTCGGCGATTGGATCAGCCGGTGTGCCTCGACATTTCTTGATCTGGGAGAAAGACGCTTGGGTGCCGGTGCGACAGTTGCCAGGCCTCGAAATGACAGAGTATGAGTGGTTTCAGTGGTGGCCATTCTCACTCATGATTGGCTTAATATGTTTGTCGTTGGTGATTGCCACGCTCCGACGAATTCCATTCAAGCCCGTTAACTTCGGTGTTTGGACGATCCACACAGGCCTTATCGTTCTTTCAATTGGAAGCGTTTGGTATTTTAGTACCAAAGTAGAAGGCGATGTGCCTATTGCTCGCCGTCGTGTTGAAATTGTTATGCCAACAGGTGAATCGACTTCTTTGGCTGCGATGCCAGGCCAAATAGCAAGAGCGTCAAAAGACGGCCAAAACTATACCTTTGCTGTTGTAGAGATTGAGCCAGACTGGGAGATTCTCTCGGGTGATGATGCAGGTGTTCGGGCTTATGCGGTCAACGTGCAAGTGCAAACACCGACTCAGCAATTTATTCGTAAGCTTATTGCTGGTTATCCACAGTATACGGAAGACGTCATATTTACCGGAGATGCTTCGCAACCGTTTGTAAGAGCTATTAACGAGCTGGGTACACCTTTGGTTGATGATTCACTAAGCCTGCAGCTTGTGCCTGACAAACAGGAAGTGTTTTACGTCATGCACAGTAGCGCTCTTTACACTCGGTTGGTTGATGAATCGAATGAGTCACTTGAGCCTTGGGTGGAGAGACCAATCGAGGATTTGCCGCGGTACTATGAATATCTGGGAGAGGCGCAACATATCTGGCCTCCCTTTGAAGGTGACATTAAGTTAAGAGATATTAATGTTGCTGTTGAGCCTGTGCCAGACCAAGGCGAGGCGGGGTCAATACCAATTCGTGTGACCGGGTATCTTCCATACGCTTTTCCACAAACACGCTATCTTCCCGGCGGAACACTGCTTAACCCTTACGTTAAGTTAGAGATGTCGGCGCCAGGCGGACAAAGTGGGCAGTTTGAATTGTTCGCCTTTCAGCCCGAACGTAACCGTGAGACAACCAGTGGACAACTGGTTGATGAGGGTGTCATTCAGTTCCAATGGGCGCGAACACCACTAGAGCGAGAAGCGTATTTAGATAGTCCATCAGCACGCCTCCAAATTCGAGTGCCAGGTAAGAGCGTAGAGATCACAGAGCCAATCATCGAAACCTCACGGCAAAATCCTGACTTAGCTTTTACACCGGTCGAGGGAACTCCGTACTCATTCCGTGTGAGTGGTTTTGAAAACAATCTCGCAATTGCTGGCACAGAAGTCTCGGTTGCGATGGTTGATATCAAAAAGGGCGAAGAAGTTTTTCGTCGGTGGGTGTTCGATCAACCACAGAACAACCGTGATCTTGAATTGGCTGAGGAAGGCGGGGTTGCTGGACAAGAGCGTCCGTCGGATACAGAAATTGAAATGGTCTACCTTCCTGCGGTAGCACCAGATCAATCTTCGGCTTTTGTGGTTATCGGTGGACCCGTTGGCTCGCCACTTTTGTTGATCAGTCGAATAGGATCGATGACGCAGCCGATTGAGCTCAAAGCAAACCAGCCAATTGATATTGGCCGTGGTGTAGAGCTTAAGGTCATCCAATATCTCCCGATGCCGAATATGATTACAAAGCCGATGGCGGTCCCACCACAAAACAGGCAGAGAGATGCGGATGGTCGCATGCGTATGATGCGAGTCAGCCTCCCTTCTGATGACGGCGCAGGTGATTTCTGGCTCACATTCCACCCGTATCCGTTTCAAAGTGAGCGCGATATGTTATTGCGTTTCCCTTATGAACCAACGGTTGTGAGACTACCTGATGGTCGACGGTTAGAGATGATGTTCTCTCGTCGTACCGCAGAGTTACCAACCCCCGTATGGTTAGAAGATTTCAAGCTGACGCCCCGCCCAGGTGGCTTCACCGGTACAACACAGTCGGTTCGCAACTGGACAAGTGTGGTTGCATTTGAAGATGGCAATGGAGGGCCTGTTGTTCAGGAGGTTTCAGTCAATGATCCCCAAGAGTCTGGCGGCTACTGGTTCTTTCAGTCACAATGGGACCCACCGCAAGAAAGTCAAGGCAATCTCTTCGCTGGATCACGAGGTCTTAACTACACCGTGCTTGGCGTTGGCAATCGAGCCGGCGTGGTTGTCCAACTTGTTGGATGCTGCTTAACAGTGCTCGGCATGATCTATGCTTTTTATATCAAGCCAATCATTAAACGGCGCCAACAGGCGGCTGTCCGAGCGCAGGTTGCAGCAGGGGGTGCAGCATGAAGAGACCTGATCACTTGATCGTAATGCTCGTATCGATCTGGACTCTGTGCGGTATGGTTTTTGCCCAGCAAACCGAAGATCAACTGCCTGCACAAAGTTTTGAAGAGGCCGTGGATCTTTCACCACTGGATGGCATGGCAGTTCATACAGATGGACGCATTAAGTCTTTCGGCTCTCACGCCAATGCGGTCATGCAATTCATCAGTGGACCACGAGAAATTGCGGGGCAAACCCCGGGTTTTACTTACCTCGACCTGATGTTTAGGCCTGATCGCTATCGAGGCCTTGATGCAGAGATTATTTATGTCAAAAACAAACAGGTGCGAGATGAGATTGTCCGCGCTCTAGCAGGCTCTCCAGTCAATGTCCTTCCGGACTTTGATGAGCGAATGGCCCGGTTCTTTAAGACAGGTCTTATATCCGAACAATTTCTTATCGAAGCTAGTGTCCAGGAAACACTATCGCGTTTGCAAAGAGATGTGTTACGGACCGAATCATCGGTGAATGCTATTTCAACTGCAGCCTTCCTCAAAGATAGCGATCAACTTCGAGGACGACTGGCCATCGTGCCCCCGCCGGGCGGAGGGATCGACGATCCTTGGCTCACCATGGATGGCATTACTCAAACACAAGTCCCGATTCCCAATGAAGCAGCACTATCCCCTCAGCTTCGTGCGGATTTAGTCGATACCTGGATAGCTCTGCAACAAGCCTGGCAAAAAGCCAATGCATCAGAGACGAATCGTCACCTGGCACGTCTGGCAACTTTGTTACCAAACGTTAATGAAGACATCTATCCCATACAAACGCGGCTGCGATGGGAGAGTTGGTACTTTTCTAGCAAAAATATGACCTGGATATGGCTGTTGTATTTACTGAGCATCATCGTGCTGCTCATGTCAGTGGTGTACCGCTGGCCAGCAGCTCGTTGGATGGGCGTCATACTCTTCCTGATTGCCTTCGGTTTTCAAACCTTTGCCCTGGTATTACGTTGGTATATTTCTGGCCGTTGGCCAAACGCCAATATGTTTGAGGCGATAACAACAGCTGCATGGTTTGGTGGGTGTTTTGCAATACTGATGGAGATACTCGTTCGACGTACTCCCATGCGCAATCTGTTTTTCTTAGCAAGCGCCGTTGGCTCAATGGTCGCGCTGCTAGCAGTGAGGCTCTATCCACTGCAATTGAATGCCAACATTAGTAACCGAATGCCTGTGTTGCATGATATTTGGCTCTATATCCACACCAACGTCATCATCTTTAGCTATTGCTTGATCTTCCTAGCAGCGGTCAGTGCGGCTCTTTACCTGATCTACCGGGTCGTACGCCCTGGCAAGCGAGATCGACCTGGCTCAAATGAGTTTGCCCGAGTTGGTGGAGCTGGTTCACTCATTGCGCGAGACAAAGATGGAACTTCTTACTTACTGCAATCCAAGACGACTTTGGGTCAAGTGCTCGATGGCACCACGATGATTCTGATGGAGTTGTCATTCATTCTGCTTTGGGCCGGTCTCGTCATGGGGGCTATTTGGGCAGATGAGAGTTGGGGTAGATACTGGGGCTGGGATCCTAAAGAGGTCTTTGCTTTGGAGACTTTCATCGTATTAGCGATCTTGATTCACGTTCGCATTAAGACCAAGGACAAGGGTGCGTGGACGGCTGTTCTGGCGCTGATTGGCTGTGCGGTGATGATCTTCAACTGGGTCATCATCAACTTCACCATCGCCGGCCTACACAGCTACGCGTAGTAGGACGAACCAGCCCTTTTCTGGCCCAGGATCTCACTCAAAATCACCAGGCTCATCTTGCAGTATGATCTCCGTTCTGCTTTCCGGTGGGGGAGCGCTGCATCAATCACTCTTGTCAGGAATAGGAGCGCGTCATGCTTCATGAGGTTCAAAACAAGCAAGACCAAAAGAGCACAAACTACGTAGAGCCTGTTTACGCACGAAAGGACTTCGGTTCTGGACTTCCAAAGTTCGAGCTCGGCGAAGAGGGCCTTAATGCAGACGCCGCTTACGATCTTGTACATGACGAGCTGATGCTTGATGGAAACGCCAGGCTCAATCTAGCGACTTTCGTAACGACCTGGATGGAGCCACAAGCTGAGAAGCTGATGTCTGAGTCGTTCGACAAGAACCTGATTGATAAAGATGAGTATCCAGCAGCAACGCGCATCGAAGAGCGTTGTATCAATATTATCTCAAAGCTTTATAACGCTCCTGAAACAGGCATTGGCGCATCGGGCATTGGTTCTTCTGAAGCAGTCATGCTCGCCGGCATGGCATTGAAGTGGCGGTGGAAGCAGAGGATGGAGGATGCAGGAAAATCGACTGCAAAACCCAATCTAATACTCGGAAGCAATGTGCAGGTCGTATGGGAGAAGTTCTGCCGTTACTGGGAGGTCGAGCCACGCTACATAAACATGGCACCGGGCCGTTACACCATCAATGGCGAAGAGGTCATGAAGCAAGTCGATGAAAACACGATCGGCGTTGTCGCTATTCTTGGTGTGACCTACACAGGCGCTTATGAGCCTGTCAAAGAAGTGCATGACGCCCTCATGGCCCACAAGGAGAAGACCGGGCAAGAAGTACCGCTTCATGTGGATGCAGCGAGCGGTGGCTTCATAGCACCATTCCTGCAACCCGATCTAGAGTGGGACTTCCGACTTCCACTTGTCAAATCAATCAACGTTTCAGGGCACAAGTATGGCCTGGTCTATCCCGGAATTGGCTGGGTCGTCTGGCGCAGCAAGGAAGATCTGCCGGATGACTTGATATTCCACGTCAACTATCTCGGCGGCGACTTTCCCACCTTTACACTGAACTTTTCACGACCGGCAAACCAAGTCATTGCGCAGTACTACAACTTCGTGCGATTGGGCCGCAAGGGCTATACAGATGTTCAGCGCAACAGCCAACAGGTTGCAATGTATCTCTCCGGTAAGATTGCTGAGATGGATGACTTTGAACTCTTAAGTGATGGTAGTGATACTCCGGTGTTTGCTTTCCGATCCGTGGACGAGACAGCCTTGTCTGTCTATGACGTTTCAGATCGACTTCGCGAAAAGGGCTGGCTGGTACCAGCCTATACCATGCCAGAAGACGTTCAGGACATGTCAGTCTTGCGCATTGTGGTCCGAGAGGGCCTAAGCCATGACCTTGCAGAAGCACTGATCGAAGACTTGGTCTGGGCGGTGGAGAAGTGCAAGGCTGGCCAACAAGTTCAAGGCAAAACCTCAGATGCGAATGCGGAGACCGTTGGCAAGCTCAAGTGCTAGCCGAAGAAGTGGTCAATACCAGGGAGAGGCCTCAAGAGGCAACGCTAAGGCACTCCATTTGGGGTGTGGCAGGGACCATGGGTGGCCCGGTCGTGATACCAACGCGACCGGGCTTCCATAGTCCTTGTGAAACCACTAGTGATCCAGACAGAGCATCTCGATAGCGAAGCTGCAGCGTGGTTGGGCGAGCATTGCGAG
>CALCOW010000417.1 GCA_937899935.1 uncultured Phycisphaerae bacterium | reverse complement strand
TAGATCTCCCTGGTGAACCTATTTATCCGCGCCGGCTGGTGTATTATTTCTGCACGCATTTAAAAATCATTCCTCAGCCGACGTTTTTACTAGACATCACTGGATATGAGTCAGTCAAACGCCAAGCGATTGAGGCGTATGACAGTCAGTTTGTAAAGCCAGAAAAAAACAGAGCGATTGTCGATTGGGTGGCTGACGGCAATCGTTATCTGGGAAGTCGTATCGGTGTAACTGCAGCCGAACCATTCTTCATGCGTGAAGAACTTGGTATCGCTGATCTCCAGGCCGTTCTGTAAACAAACAATCATAGAAGTACCACCGCAAGATCTGGAAGACTACACTACGTGACTCAATAACCAATCAGGAGCTCAGAAATGACCGCGACATGTAATCAATCTGGAACCTCACTTGCAGGTGCTATTCGTTTTACGATGAAACTGACACAGACGCTTGTAAATGATGTTGGCGCAGATCAGTTCAATAATAACTGCGGTTCTACGATCAATCACCCCGCATTCGTACTTGGTCACTGTGCATATTATGTGGGCGTTGGAATGCAGATGCTTGGTAGTGATATCGAGTTGAGTAAATCGGATGCTGAACTCTATGAGCATGGTGCGGAATGTCTCCATCTTCATGACGGCTATCATTCCAAGGATGAGGCGATCACCTTCTTCATGAAGCGGCTAGAAGATGCGGCGCAGTTTGTTGAAGGGCAAGACGATTCAGTTTTCGAGAAATCGGCTGAGGGAACGTTTTGGGAAGACAGCATGCCAAACATGGGTGCAGTAGCGACCTTCATGATGGTTGCACATGTCACTTTTCATCTCGGACAGATTAGTGGTTGGCGTCGAGTAGCAGGATTGGGATCAGCAAGCTGATCATGCAAGAGCCACGTGGGTTTTGCCGATCTAAGAGCCTTCCATAGATTGATCAAATAGTTGGTTAAGTAGTTCCTGTACTACCGAACCCACCTTCGCCTCGTGCGGTTGCACTTAGAGCATCAACTTCAACGATCTCACAGTGTGCTACCGGAGCAATCACCATTTGTGCTATTCGCATCTGTGGCTCGACCGTAAACTTTTCAGAGCCGAGATTGATCAGTGGGATCTTTACCTCTCCACGATAATCTGCGTCGATCGTTCCTGGTGCATTAGGCATAGACAGGCCAAACTTGGTGGCTAACCCGCTTCGAGGCCTGACCTGTGCTTCGTATCCCACAGGTACGGCCATTGCAAAGCCGCAAGGTACTAAAGCGATCTGTCCAGCTTCAATCACAATTGATTGCTCAAGAGCGGCATGGAGGTCAAGCCCTGCGGCATGATCACTCTGATATTGAGGAATAATCGCAAGGTCGGACAGGCGCGTGAATTGTAGGGTGAGTTTCATGGGCTAAGAGTGTACAGGCATGCTGTATTGATTGTGTAACGCACCGGAGCGAGATCGATGTCAAGGCACCTTATTATTGACGGGTTGAAGTAGCCACCAAGAGATCAATACGAGAAAGACAACGCTTGTGGCGATACTCATCCATAGTGCCAGTCCAGCACGATCGTCGGCTTTTGCCTCTGTCAGACGCTTGCCTCGAATGGCGCCATATCCAGCGAATGTAAGCGGAATACGGGCTAGGGCTGCTTGCCACCGGTCAAGGCGTTGGCCTCGATGTGCTTTATAGGCAGAGAAGTTAATGAGGCAGATCATGGCCAGGATGTAGCCAATGAGAATGGACCGCCAGCCACCAGGTCCAGCGATCGTGCCCAGCAGGGCGACACCGAAAACGCCAATGGTGAGCAGTCCAAAGTAAATCATCCAGTCGACGGTCCAGTCGTCATCGGTTGCGGTCGCTGGTTTTCTCTTTTGGGATGCCATAGTGACAATCTTAACCTGTCAAGAGGCGTGTCTCGGCAAGTCTTAGATCTTTGTCTGTTGCTCAGTGAGAAAAGCTAGTGGTAGGCCTTAATGACTCGATAGATGCATGGCCATCTTGGGCATCGGTGGAGGGGGTTTCTTCACTGATGGTAGCCAGATCAAGTTCCTGAGACATCTCTAAGAGCAGCGCATCAATGTCACGGAGCATTGTTTCTGTGCAACTGACGGCATCATCCATGGCTGAACGACCAGTCACCAATCGCATTGGGTTGCGGGTGCCAGTTTGTTCGTGCCAGGTATCACTCATCTGGCGTGAGTCTCGAAGACGGAACAGCAGTCGATTTGTCTGCTGGCGAACCTCAGTCACACCATCCATGTTTGTGCATTGAGAGAGTTGTTTACTCACGGTAGTCGCCTTTGATCATCTGGGCCCCCATGGGCACTGAGCTTCAGAGCATCCCAATACAGTTCAGTATCAGCCAATGAAGGGCAATATCTTGACTTACCCGATCCAGGCATGCAATACAGTGTCGGCAATATCTTCATAGAAAGAGCACAAGTCCTTTCCATGAAATGACTTATATTGTAATTGGTTTTACCATTTCTGGCACCAGATCCCGAAGGAGTCCACCGAGCGTCCCCGGATCTCTTGGGCGATGCTCTTTCGACAGCTGCACAAGGACGTTATTGATATGACCTTCCTGAGGCTCTGAGAGTCGCCAAAGGCTGATATCGGGGTGTTTGGTAGGGATCATCAACTCGGCATCAAAGGCTAAGTTCTCGTTCAGCTTCTCTCCGGGTCGTGGCCCAGTAAAGACAATCTCAATCTGGCCAACACCTATTGCTGAGCTACCTGAGCCGATGCCGGTATGCTCAACGGGTTGCAATCCGTGCTGTCGTGCAAAACGTCGAGCGAGTTCGAGAATCTGGACGGGTTGCCCCATGTCAAGCAGAAAGACGGTGCCACCAGGCTTTGTCTGAAGCGTGGCGGCCTGAAGTACGAGGGAGGCTGCCTCAGGAATCGTCATGAAGTATCGCGTCATGTCGGGATGCGTGACCGTCAAAGGCCGCCCAGCGGCGATCTGACGACTCCAGATGTTCAAT
>CALCOW010000416.1 GCA_937899935.1 uncultured Phycisphaerae bacterium | reverse complement strand
CGAAAGCCAAGACCGTGAATCGGTATCTGGGTGACGATTATGTCGTGGCCGCGTCAGTAGGCCATGTACGTGACTTACCCGCACGTTCACCAAAGGGAAAAAAGCAACCGGTTCCTGGCGTTGATCTTGAAAACAACTTCACGCCGTCTTATGAAGTGCTTCCCAAAAAGAAGTCTGTCATTACAGAACTTCGCAAACTTGCCAAGCAAACAGAAGATGTGTGGTTTGCAACGGACCTTGACCGTGAGGGCGAGGCCATCGCCTGGCATCTTGCTGAAGTACTAGGGGTCGATCCTTCGAAGGCCAAGCGCGTTGTCTTTAACGCCATCACCAAGTCAGAAATTCAGCGAGCTTTTGAAGAACCCCATGAGTTAAACATGGGTCGTGTCAATGCCCAACAGGCAAGGCGCATCTTAGATCGAATTGTCGGTTATCAAGTTTCACCACTGTTATGGAAAAAGGTGGCGGTTGGCCTCTCTGCGGGTCGGGTACAGTCTGTTGCGGTCCGGCTCGTGGTGGAACGCGAACGTGAGATCGACGCTTTTGTTCCTGATGAAAAGTGGCGTGTTATTGGTCGCTTTGCCATGGATCCGAAGTCGCAAAAGCAGATTGGTGCTGCGTGGCAAAAATTTGTGGCTGAGGCAGATGGCCAATCACCACCTATGACTCAACAAGTCAAGTGGCTTGCAGAACATGGTGCTCTGCACGGGGAACTGGTGCGCGTCGAAAACAAGAAGTTTGATTTGGGGTGTACGGCAGACAAACCCAAAGACCTGAGCTCCGAAGTTCAGCAAGTGGCCAACGCCGTTGGCCTGACCAATCTTGTGATTGATCGCACTGAGAATGCTGCAGGCAAGGGTCCCGCCAGTTACCTCACGACCGTCACTGGTGAAGTCGCAGCAGAGGTCACCTATCGCGTCAGCGACATTGAACAGAAACGAACAAAAAGTAATCCATCGCCGCCATTTATTACTTCAACCTTGCAGATGACTGCCGCCAATACGTTGGGCTATGGCCCGGATCGCACCATGCGTCTGGCACAAAAACTGTACGAAGGCATCAATGTGCGTGGCGAGGGCCAAGTGGCGCTCATTACCTATATGCGTACCGACTCGACGCATATCTCAAAGGAAGCTATTGACCAAACACGCGGTTATATTCGAGCCAAGTTTGGCGAAGACTATCTGCCTGACAAGGCCAAGCATTACAAACAAAAGGCCGACCATGCGCAGGAAGCACATGAAGCCATTCGTCCAACGGATGTTGCACGCCACCCTGATGAATTGCCTGCAACGATTGATCAGGATCTGAGAGCGCTCTACCAACTCATCTGGTCACGATTTGTCGGTTGCCAGATGACGCCCGCTCAGTGGGATGCCACCTCCATCATGCTGGAGCGAGCAGACACCACCACCGGCGCCGTGTTTAAGGCCACTGGACGTGTCTTAGCTTTTGATGGCTTTTATAAAGTCGTTGGCACACCAAACAGTGGCGATGACCCAACGTTACCACCGCTGGAACGTGAACAACCAGCAATGCCTTTTTCGATTCAGCCCGAGCAAACGTTCTCCAACCCACCACCCCGCTACAGCGAAGCCTCGCTGATCAAAAAACTCGAAACAGAAGGCATTGGGCGACCGTCAACCTATGCCTCGATCATCCGTGTCATTCAAGACCGTCGTTATGTCGACAAGGTCAATAAACGTTTTTATGCCACCGATCTTGGCGAGGTGGTAACTGACAAGTTGATCGATGCCTTCCCGCGACTGCTGGACGTCAGCTACACAAGAACGATGGAAGGTTGGCTCGATGAAATTGCGGAAGAGCGGTTGGCATGGACCACCATGCTTAAGGATTTTTATGACCGTTTCTCTGAAAAGCTGGCAGAAGCTCACGAGACCATGGTTCATGCAAAGGCTGAAACCCAACCAGCGCCGTACCAATGCCCCGAGTGTGGCAGCCCAACCATGTATCGCTTCGGAAAAAATGGGCGTTTTCTTTCTTGTGCCGCCTATCCGGATTGCAAATACGCCGCCCCCACCGATCGTGAAGGACTACCACTGCTTCCGGAACGCGTCGACATCGCATGTCCCGAAGATGGCTCTCCGATGATGTTGCGCGTCGGACGTTTTGGTAAGTTTCTCGCCTCAACAAACTATCCGGATATCAAGTTTGTGCTCAATCTCGATCGGAAGGGTAATCTCAAGCTCCCCACCCCGCCGCCCATGGAGACTGAACTAGTCTGTGACAAGTGTGGTTCCATGCTCTACCTACGCAGCGGCAAACGTGGTCCCTGGTTGGGATGCTCAACGTTTCCAAAGTGCAAGGGGCGAGGCGCCTGGGCAAAGCTTGAACCTGATGTGCAAGAGCAACTCAGCAAGGCGCTCGAAGCTCATGAGAAAGCGCATCCGCCACCGGTCGTCACAACATTAGACGGTGTTCCATTGAAAGATGGCACACCGCTGGAAGAAGTCCTGATGGCCAGCGAGGTACAACAACTGGCGATTCATCCAGATGCTGACAAGCAAACTGAGGCCGCCTGACCCCTCCTCAGAAAGAGGCTGGCTCCTGGATCGCAGGGTCCATACAATAGACGCATGAAACCGCGACGACCGACACGGCAAATTTCCATTGGTGATGAACGTACTGGTATCGTGCGTGTTGGCGGCGATGCGCCCGTCTCAGTGCAAACCATGACCGCCGGATACACCTACGAAATTGACAATTGTGTCGCAGAAATCAATCGCATGGCCGCTGCTGGAGCCGATCTTGTACGCGTTGCTGTACCCCAACGGAAAGACACCGAGGCCCTTGCACACATTTTGCCTCAGGTATCGGTGCCGATTGTTGCCGACGTACACTTTCATTTCAAACGAGCCCTTGAAGCCATCGATGCGGGTGTACACAAGATCCGCCTCAATCCCGGCAACATCTACGACCGAGATCAAGTCAATGCGGTTATCGATGCCTGTAAAGAGCGCGGCCTACCGATTCGGGTTGGTGTCAATGAAGGTTCCATCATTGAGCGCAAAGACAAGCAACAACGTGCCCAGGAACTCGGCAAGTTCTTTGCTGATCGCCGCCAAGGCCACCTCCTGGGTCTGATGATTGCAAAGCTCGAAGAATATCTCGATATCTTTAATGAACGGGATTTTCATGATGTTTGTATCAGCGCCAAGTCTATGGATCCACAACTTGTTATTGATGCTTACACAGAGATCTCGGAGCGATTTGATTACCCACTCCATCTTGGCGTAACACACGCCGGCCCCAAAGAAACAGGCACCATTCGTAGTGTGGTGGCACTTGGCTCACTTCTGGCCAATGGTATTGGCGACACGATTCGCATCAGCTATGCCAACGATCCAGTCTATGAAGTTGAAGATGGTCTCGAAATGCTTTACTGCCTGGGCCTTCGCCCTCGCAAAGGCGCTGAACTTATTGCCTGTCCAACATGTGGTCGTATTCAGGTCGATCTGTTCACCCTTGTACAAGATGTTCGCAAAATCCTGGCTGATGACATCCACCTGCCTATTAAAGTCGCCGTTATGGGTTGTATCGTGAACGGCCCTGGCGAAGCAGAGGGTGCTGATGTTGCGGTTTTTGCTGGAGATCGCCGCGGCATCATCTACGTACAAGGTGAACGTGTCGCGAATGTCCCTGAAGATGAAATTCTAGACCGTCTCAAAGAAGAAACGGTGCGATTCCAGCAGGCCGTGATCGATGGCGAAGCCCATATTGGCGATAAGCGAGTCGATATCGTCCCACCAGACCCGATCGGCGAACTAGGTAGCGGCGTCGAGAAAATCGCTGCTGGGCAGGTGGAAAAAATAACCGTCGGCCAAACAGACGAAAAATAAATGCCGCCGCGTAGTGGCCCCCCAGAAAAACTGACGGAATTACTCCGTTTCAGTTGTCACGGGTTCCTTCATCTGCTCTTTTGTCATCTCGAGCATTTGCTTCATCGTCATT
>CALCOW010000415.1 GCA_937899935.1 uncultured Phycisphaerae bacterium | reverse complement strand
GCTCTTGAAAGCATGTTGAAATCTCCTTGGAGTGGAGACCCGTTTCCAGCATTTGAGGCCGCATACCCCGACGAGTGGCGAACTCGGTTGAGTAATGGACTCTACTGCACACGGCCAGTGCGTATGTCTGCGTCACTTGAAGTTGTCAGCACGAACCGCCGCTTGTTTGCAGTACGTCTGATTCTCATTGTGCTTGGTGTTTTATTACTTGCATTGCTTTGGTACCGCCGCGGGGTTTCAAGTCAACATTCAGAATAATCGTCTCAAGACGCTCGGATGGCGAGGCGGGTATTTGATGACGCTCGGATCTGCTCTTATCTTCTATAATGGCTATGGTTTCTGTGACATTGTAGAGCAAGTCTTGAACTTTTAGTTGATCTGTTGATTACAAGAGAGAGGCGCATCTGCAGGTGATTCCACTTTCAATTTATATTTTTACCTCATTCATAGCCTTTATAGGGTTGTGTATCTGGTGGGTTCTCTACAAGTGGTCTTCTGCAAAAGTCAGCAGCGAGCGGGTGTGTAGAGAATGTGGGTATCAGCTCTTCGGGGAAGAGTTGCAGCGATGTCCTGAGTGCGGAGCAGAGAATGCCGAGCGGGGCACTATTAACCATCACAATTATGGTCGAACATTAGCGGGCTACATAGGAGATTTGGTCTTAGTGGCCAGCATTGGATTTGCAGTTTACGTTTTTAGTGCGGGCCTTGTAAACGACGTCCTACCAAAATCGTGGCGTGCTTTATATTACGGATCGATCACGGGTGGGGCGGACGGTCGAATCCTGATGCAATTCTCCGCATCTTCCGAGTCGGTGTCTGAAAATGATAAAGCGTATGAAGCTTTTATGGCCAACATGATCGCCATGCCTGTTGATATACATCTGTGGGTATCCAGGGACAATAAAGATTTTAGAGTCCACTTAGTCAGAGAGACAGCACAAGATAGTTGGAAGATTATCGACGTCACTTCTCAAAGGTATCAAGTAGATAGTGAAGCAACGGTCACACCCACCATGCTTGTCGAACTCATTGAAGATCAACCCGCGATAGAAGCTCCGTTTGATTCTGAATCGATGGTGGTGGCTTTCGAAGCAATGCTGACATCTGAGTGGAGCACAGGTGACTTTCAGTCAGTGCTAATGGCCTACCCTGATTCTTACCATCCGCTTGCAAATGGTTTGTTGCCAAGCCGTCCATATGTGGGTGCTGTTTCTGGGCAGAACTTGACTGCGGATAGGCGGGTCTTGGTCGCCTTGATTGTTGTGCTAATTCTGGGTGTTATCACCGTGGCTCTGCTCTGGCACCGACGATTTCACGCCAAGAAGAACTAAAGCGGTCGGCCTTATACACCCGGTTTAGGTAGATGGTTCCATCTTTTCCGATTGTTTGGTTGATGTCATCGCGCGTTTACATTGTTCGAAATAACACGAGCAGAAAAAGCGCTAAACATATGAGACATTCGAATTAGTCTGCGTACACTCCGCTCAACTCTCTTTGCGTTTTAGCTCAAAGCGATAGGAGTGCTTGGGCCGTAATGGAAGAGGAATGTCACTCAATGGGTGACCAAGGAGAAGAAAGCATGCGAAGCAAGATCACCAACCTACAGATGGGGGTCGTCATGGCTGCTGCCGTCGCAATGTTTGGAATAAGTTCACATTCCGACGGGCAGTGTCAGGGGGATCTTAATGGCGATGGTTTCGTGGATGTTAGAGATTTTTCTCAAATGCTAGTGGCATGGGGTCCATCAAAGGATGGTGATATCAATGCAGATGGTGTGACTGACAATGAGGACTTTTCGATCTTGCTTGTTGCATGGGGCCCGTGTCCGCCTGAATGCCAAGATAACCTTCCATTTACCTATGTGGTTATTCCAGATACACAGTTTTTTACCGTGTACTACAACGGAAGTACGCCAGAGATGTTCTATCAGCAGACCCAGTGGATTGCCGACAACATCGATGATCTCAACGTAGCCTTTGTTTCTCACCTAGGAGACATCGTTGAGTTTGGTGGTATTGATGGTCAATGGAATATCGCTGATGCAGCTATGTCGACTCTGGATGGGGTTGTTCCTTACGGTCTGACGTTTGGAAATCACGATGCCGACGATGCAGTCTGGGGTCGTAGTGATATCAAATACAACGAGTACTTTCCGCCTAGTCGTTATGAAGGGAATGCGTGGTATGGCGGCGGCTATCCAGAGGGTAAGAACACGAATAGCTTTCAGTTCTTTGAGTCTGGATGTCAAGAATATCTCGTACTCCACTTGCAGTGGGATCCACCCGCCGATGTGCGTTCGTGGGCAGACGGAGTCATTGCATCGCATCCAGAGAAACGTGTCATCGTGTCGACCCATGAGTTTCCAGGCAACTATCTTCTCTGGAACGAAGTCTTAACGCATCACAATAATGTGTTCCTTGTTGTGTCAGGACATGAATGCGCTCGGGAAAGATATCTGCCCTTGACCAATGACTTTGGTACCACAGTTCATACGATTCTCAGTGATTATCAATGCGATAATCCTACAAATTCACTTCTACGCTATTACACCTTTGATCCAAATACGGATCAGGTAGAAGCGTTTACGTATTCACCCCTGTACGACTATTACGAAAGCGATAATTCATCTTCATTTACATTTGATATCTCGTACGGCGAAGTTGTTTCATGCGAGGAACAAGGGACTAGTCCGTATGGCGATGTGCCGCTCTCGATTCCAGGGCGGATAGAGGCTGAATATTACGATGAAGGTTGTAATGGCTTTGCGTACTACGACATTGATAACTACAACGAAGGTGGCCAGTTCCGAACCGACGGTGTCGATATTGAAATAGCAACCGATATCGAACAAAGCTACAACATTGGTTGGCTCCGAGATGGTGAATGGGTGAACTACACCGTCGATATTGCGGAGACCGATCTCTATAACTTTGACTTTCGCGTCGCGAGCTTTGGTGATGGTTCAGAAATGTACTGGGCAATTGACGGAGTTGCTTTGACTGATCTGATTTCGGTTCCACCAACGGGGAGTTGGCAGAGTTGGATCACAGTGTCGGCTCAAGAACTCGAGCTACCAGCTGGAGAGCACACCCTGACTCTCCACATTGTCGATGGCGACTTTAATTTGAACTACGTTGATGTCTCACAGGTCTCACCATAGCTAGGGCATTCTCCTCGCACTGGGCTACCTGGTGATCTGTGAACAAAAAGGAGCCCCGCCCAAGTGGCGGGGCTCCTAATTTTTGTGACGAAGGAATTATGTAAATGCGTCGTTCTTGATGATGTGGCGCCTGATGCTCTGAATGATCAATTCATGAGCCTCTCTCGTTGGACCGCACCGACAGGCAATCAGCGTTTTCGTGCCTGCACGAAACTAATGAGAAATGTTGTCTAAGTTATTAAGTGGGCGTCGCGTTCCCTTTGAATCAACACGTGTCAGGTTGCCGTCTTCAAGAAGTAAGCCCTCTGCCTCTTCTGGATCAGCCCAGCGCACGTCAACGCCGATTAAACGTCTATTACTATCAATCCAACCAACATCATCGACCACCGAATGGCCGACAACAATGTGGTTCGCATTGTGGCGCTTCAAGATGGATTGTAGTTGTGCATCTGTAGGCATTGGCCCAAACTCGGTTGCATATCTATTGAAGTAACCGCGGTACCACATTGGACCCTGCATATTCCATGCAAGCGATGTAGCCAGATCAGTTTCATCGGGCCACTTCGGTGGGCCAAGGCGGCTTCGAATGAGATCGTTGATCTCCTTTGGCGAAAGTTCTAGTTCATTGAGAGCTGGTGAGTAGCCTCCGTGAACAAAAAGAAGTGGGCCGACGCGGGTCACCGTATTTTGTGAGCTGAGCCAGCGGCCCATTTCTGATTGAGGCCCGTAAAGCTGGTCGTAGGTTAGGCCGTAGCGGCCGCATAGAAAATGGTACTTCGGATGAACATAGCGAAGATCGCCAGCCATGA
>CALCOW010000414.1 GCA_937899935.1 uncultured Phycisphaerae bacterium | reverse complement strand
CTATTTACCTATCCAAATGGCCCCTCACCATTAACACGGATAGAAACCGAATTTCCCCCGGGGACCTGTGATGAACTGGGACCCCGAAACGTTGCCGATAGGATAACACAACCCGCGGCCTCGTAAAGCAGCATTAGAGCCAAAATAGCGGCATTCTTGCGCGTTGATGTAGTTTATCGGACGATGCTATCATCAAACATGTGTAAGCAATTGGAAAGCATGACTTTATGGGCCACTAGACCAGCCCAAACCTAACCGAGACCACGCATTTAAGACGCCTTAAGTGCGGTTATCAGACATTTGTGACCACCAATGGGGTCTGAATATCGACATATCAAGACCCCAAAAATCAGACCATCAGTCATAAACCTCCAACATCAAACGAGATGAAGGCCGAATATCTCTTCGCACCTGGCCAACCTTCCAGTCGTCAACCGGAACGTCCTTCAGTGCATCTTGAATCTTGAGATACGGGCCCTCTAAGCCATGCCTCACAAGGCACTGGAAGATCCCTAGCTGCATGCCGTCGATCCCACAGACATAAATGAGAGTCCCTTCCTGCTCGAGCAGAGGACCTAGTAGATCCCAGTGGGTTTCGATTGCCTGATCAACATAGACACCACGACCAGGCCCCTTCTCTTGCCATCCATCAGTGCGCTGCCGACTAATGGCAATGTGATAATGAAAGTTTTCATGAATCTGTGCGTAGCGAAGGAATTCATCGTGGTAGAGCAAATCTGTGCCATATGGAACCCCCATCACCAGGTGGACTTGTCGTTGGCTGACCGGACCATCGTCAGGAAAGAGCTCCTGGATCATCCCTCGAAAGGGTGCGATGCCAGTGCCAGTTGCAACAAACAGGTAGTCGTGTAGTTCGGGGTTCTCAGGGAGCACAAACCGCCGACCGTTTGGTCCACTGACTCGAACCGGAGCGCCAATCTTGAGGTCACACAGTTGATTGCTGCAGACACCCAAGAATAGATCATGTCGCCCAACATCGTCTCCCGGGCCCTGTGGCTTATATTCCTCTATCAATCGCTTAACCGTGGTTGACAACACAGCCCCCTGCCCATCTTCACCGGCACTAGAACATGCAATTGAGTACAACCTGACTTTGTGCGATTGGCCTTGATCATTGAGGCCCTCTGGTAGAACACCAAATGACTGGCCTGCAACAAAACTGCCCTCTAAAGGTGTACCGCTCACATCAATGGCAATGTGCCGCACAATATTCGGAGACTGAGCGTGGCTACAAATCCAACTCTCTGAGAGATGGCCAACCACTGGATCATTCGGTTTGACCCGATTCATCTGTGCGGAACAAAGAACTGGGCTACCTGGCACTTGATCAGATGGTTTTGGCATGCAACTACTGTACGCATGGCTGCAACAAATGCGAGTCTGACCGCCACAAGCGGTCATTCCCGTACAAAGTTGTCCACATCAGCGGCACTGGTCTATCCAAACCCATACGTCCATATGGGCTTCAAAACCAAGGCAGCCCCGATCTAGGATGGGGCTGCCTGGTGTGTATGTACCGGAGGTTGCGGGGTTCGCAGGTGACTTAGTCGAATGAGGCTGTAACAGATGGAACTTCGACTGTATCAAGCTTCAAGGAAGTATTGATTCGGAAGTTCGACTCAGTGGTATGCCGCTCAGCAAAGAAGAAATCCAGCGTATACGTAACTCCATGTTCTAGATCGAGTCGAGTCAAATCAACGTATTGATCTTCGGCAGAATGAACCCCACCTAGGTCGATGACGAGTTTTCCGTCAATGTAGACCCACACATCATCATCACCAGTGAACATAAAGTAGGGGTTACTGGCAGCGTCATAAGTGAACTCTGTATGGAGCTCAAAAGTGAAGTGGAAGTTGTGATCTGGCCAGAGACCTGAATTACCAAACAGCTGATCATCAATTGGGAAAAACCCATCAATTGAGTCGTAATATGGGTCCAGCTCATCGTCGAATAAATAGCTGCCGTCAGGTTGTCGATTGAATGTTAGGGTCAGTGCCTGAGAGAGATTGGTACCAGGAATATCGCGATACCACATATTGAAGCTTTCAGCAGATTCAATACCGCCTGTGTCGGAAGCACCCTTGCGAACTGGGCGATCACCAAGACTTGAGTCATAGAGGGTGTAGCAAATGTCACGACCAGCCGAATCTCTCGCCTGACGACGGACTTTCCATCCCTCACCCGTGAAGACGGGCTTGCCATCCATACCCAGCTGGGCATCAACATTGCCGCAATAGTGGCCAAAGCCATTTGCTGGCACGGCTTCGAAGTCGGGATGGCCTCCTGGCGTATTTCGCCGGTGGAAATCCCTGACCGCGCCCGTCAACTCAATCGTCTCTGGGCTGTCATCAGCCACAGCCAGAGCCGAGCCAGAGCCGAACTCCACTAGGCAGGCAAAACCCGCGATAGCGGCGATGCCGCCTAAAGAACTGACCTGAATTACATGCATGCGTCTCATGGTGAACTCCTTTTGATCCCCCCCGGAGACATACCTAATCACCGTACAATTCCAGTCGGCCATCCCAAGCGATGCTTAAGCCCCAATTGTGTTCCCGGACTCTTAGATATCCATCTGTATGGCTCGTAGCGGTCGGTCCAATTGGCATCAACAGGAGCTGATGAGGTATCCTGATGGTGCAGCGAGCGGTGATATGCCGATGCCTTAGATTGGGGGTGTCAGCACCACCATCACCGAGCCACTTGGATCAGGGCTGTCATGATGACGGTCCACACAATATTGACCTTTCGACAGGATGACCTAACGCATGGATGCATTCAGGATTGTTGGTGGTGCCCGCCTCTCGGGCCGGCACCGTGTTGAAGGCTCTAAAAACGCCGCACTCCCGCTCATGGCCGCAGCCATATTGGCTGACGAGCCCGTGGTGATCCGCGATGTGCCCCACTTTGTAGATGTTTCCAATATGGGAATGCTGCTGCGCGAATTGGGCTGCCGCTGTGACCACGTCGATGGCGTAGCGCATATCGAAACGATTGATGCAACCGCCTGTCACGCGCGATACGACATCGTAAAGACAATGCGCGCCAGCATCTGCGCACTGGGACCACTCGTTGCAAAGCGGGGCCATGCCTCAGTCTCAATGCCGGGTGGATGCGCCTTAGGAATACGACCCGTTGACCTCCACTTGCGCGGACTTGAAGCCCTTGGCGTCAACTTCGATCTACAGGGTGGTGACATTTTGGCAACCTGTGATCGACTGATTGGAAATACGGTCTTCCTGGGTGGCCCCTTTGGTTCCACCGTCTTAGGAACTGCCAACGTCATGTCTGCGGCAACGCTCGCTCAAGGACGCACCATTATTGAATCTGCGGCAACCGAACCAGAAATAGTTGATCTTGCGCGGATGCTGAACAAAATGGGCGCTCAGATCTCTGGTGCAGGAACACCTCGCATCACTATTCAAGGGGTTGATCAACTTGGCGGTGTTGATCACCAGACGATGCCTGACCGAATCGTTGCTGGTACATTCGCCATGGCCGCTGCGATGACCAATGGAACGGTCACGCTTGAGAATTTTCCCTACGACTGCCTCTTGGGCGTTGTTGATCATCTTGACCGAATTGGCGTCCACATCTCCAATCTGGATACGTCTGATGATCCACTACGAACCAGCGTCCATGTCTGCTCTGATCGTGTCATCAAACCACTTGTGATGACGACACAACCCTATCCAGGCTTCCCGACTGACTTGCAGGCCCAGCTTGTCGCGTTACTCACACAAGCCAACGGCAATAGCATTGTCACAGAGAAGATCTTCCCAGAGCGATTCAATCATGTTGCAGAATTAACTCGCATGGGCGCCGAAATCGTTCGACAAGGACCGACCGCCATCATTCAAGGCCCAACACCGCTTCGTGGTGCTCCAGTCATGGCCAGCGATCTACGTGGTTCTGCCTCGCTTGTCATGGCCGGTCTTGCTGCTGAGGGCGAGACGATCGTATCTCGTGTCTATCACCTTGATCGTGGTTATATCGCCATGGAGAAATCACTCAACAAGCTCGGTGCGAAGATCGAACGTTTCAATCCAGACCAAGACCAAGCGACGAATGAATCACCGCTGGTGACTAGTTTTCCGAGCACTATGAATAGTCCTCAGGCGCCGGTGCCCGCTGGCCAGATTCTGCGACAGATGCCTGATCAGGCCTTTTCGAGTGATCCTTAAGAAGTGCAAATAACATAACCGCGGCAGCCGTTGCAACATTCAGAGAGGTCTTGGCATCGGCCATGGGTATCTTTGCCACCAATTGGCTACGTTGACACGTCGCGCTTGAAACACCACTGCCCTCTGATCCAACCACAAGTCCCATACGATTCGGGCTCACTATCGAACGCACATCACATGCCTGTGAATACGTCTCTGCCACCACCAAGGTCACCTGATGCTCAAGAACTAACCAGTCAAGATCGGCCTCCCAGTCTTGGCTCATGCCATAAGGCATACCGAGTACGTGCCCCATCGATACACGAATAGCTTTGCGATAAAGTGGATCACAACAAGTCGGGTCGAGCATAATGCCATCAACACCAAAGGCCGCCGCATTTCTAAATAACGCTCCCATATTGTCAACGTTGGTAATGCCCTCAGCCAACAATAGACAGCATTTCTCTTGATTGAGAACCTGTTCAAGAGCAACCCTCGGAGACAAAGCCCGGTCATCTAGGCGATACCCACAAGCCAGTACACCACGATGTACATGAAAGCCGGCGATCTTTGAAATCCATTCCAATGGGGCGACGTAGACGGGGCAAC
>CALCOW010000413.1 GCA_937899935.1 uncultured Phycisphaerae bacterium | reverse complement strand
CGGTAGGATTCGTTGTTATCGCCATTTTGATTGGTCGCATCATCCAGAGAGATGTAAAGCGAGGTGGCAAAATATTTTGTTTCGTCATTGAGCCCCTCAACGATTTCGCTTTCGCTAACACGCAGACGCTTATACGTCACATCGCCAGTCTGGTTATAGTCCGTTGCTGGCCAGGGGTGAAAGCCACTGTGTGCATTGACTTCAAATCGCGGACCAAGCAAACTCTGGTTGCCATTGAGCCCACTGGTATAGGTGTCGGCGCAACCAACACCGAGTTCATAAAAGCTGCCAGAGGGAACGCATTCACAGTAGGCCTGCTGCAATGCTCCAAAACCGTGCTTAAGCCAGCCGATGCCGATTTGGCGAAGTCGTCCATCTTTGAGCACGTAAACATGTTGCGAAATCACTGGCTTTTCATTTGAATCGTCATACCACCATAGTTGCTCTGTTCCGATGTTCGCTGCAACCGTTGCAATACTAAAAGCCGCATTCCCATCTTTGCTTCCATATCCTCGCCCGTTGGGAATGTCTGATACAACAACGTCGGCCCCGAGGCCTCCGCCACAATCGCTTTGCGCGAAAACTTGGGTCCCAAGGGAAGCAATACCTAAAACGACTGAACTTAGAAACAGCTTATTTTGCATCTTTCTTTCTCTCGCTTTGCTGTGATCGTCATGCCATGGCGATCAGGAACAACAGGAATATACTGGCCTCTATGGTAAGCCCATGCGGCGATCGCAGGGCCCCATTGTAAGGTTAACCTGCCCCACTTCGTCTTTAGAGTTCATATTTGACGCCCAAAAATATGTTTGCCCACCTCTCACTTACCATGAGAGATGGGCAAACTCGGGGGAAATTACCTCTGTTGAATTCTCAAATACTCATCAGTCGGATACGCAGCCCCATTCGACGAGAAGTTGTGAGAAGTCAGGAATATTGACAACGCCGTCCGGATACTGTCCGCCTTTACCTCCTCCGGCGATATCCGGTGGCCCGGCAGAACCGTACAAGACCAGCAGCATACTGAAGTCATTAATATCAACCTCGCCACTGCGATCAAAGTCAGCGGCACATGTTGGCCACAAGCAGTCGTCGGGAAGCCCGTCATAGTTGACATCCAATGGCGAGCCGCTCAAGTAGGCTGCTTCCATAGCGGCACCATCACTAACGCCATCAAGATCACAGTCGTTCACAGAGGCGCAGTCATCAGGCACACCATCTGGGCGGCCGCGTCCACCAGTCTGAGACAAATGAGCTTCCAGATCTGCAAACTCTTGCTCAGTCAGTTCGTGCGATCCACCAGGATGCGCTGTGCCTTCTGCAAGGACAACCCACAATCTAGATCGACTCGTGTTCTGAATGTTGGGGCCAGTTTGACCACTTCCATTCTGAAGGTGACAGAACGCACAGTTGTTATCCGCCATGACCGCAGCGCCGTTCATCTGATCACCAACGGAGCCACCGCTGAAATCAACACTGTCGCCGGTAGCCAGATCACACTCATCGGGTACGCCGTTGCCATTGCAGTCACTGCTTGTGCCACTGGCAATATCCTCACTGTCGTCAATAAGATTGCCGTTGCAGTCCTTGGGCTCGCTACAGGGGCTATCGCCTGGACCCGTGATGGTCATGGTTCCAGTGCCTGCCTCATCGCCATCCCAACCACCAACGCGAATGGTGTACATCTCGCCTTCGGAAACGCTTGTGGTCAGCGTTGTCGAGTAGCCCGAGCAGCCATCCGTATCATCCTGACACTCAATCAGCGTCATCGTGCTGCAATTGTCTCCTTCATAGACATGGAGATCGGTATCAAAGTCAACTTGATTGCAGGTGCTCACCGTGAGGGTGCCGGTTCCACAGGCTTCATACAGGAACCAGATGTCATTGCTGGCGCCGCCCCACTTGCACTCACCGTGATCCTCACCGTCCGTAGTCGCTGAGGTTGTGTCAATCGGCCAGTTGCCATCAGAGACAAGAACGGCACTGCCACAATCATCATTGTCGCCAAGGTCCTCGAATTCGCAATTGAAGCAGCCATCGCCAGCTTCACTATTTCCATCATCACACTCTTCGCCCTGCTCGACGATGCCATTGCCACAGACAGGGTCAGTGCCGCCGCCATCGCAAGCGAAGCGATAAATGCGGCCAGAGCTCGTCACGATGTAGAGTTCGCCAGCGGCATCCTCACCGAAGGAGATGATCGCGCCATTGGAGGCCGACCAACCCAAGGAACTCGTCCAATCTTGCTCATTACTCAGTGAATCTGAAGCCACGTTATATTCGAAACTGCGAATCCAATCAGCGCAGTACTCTGCATAGAAATACGTACCTTGAAGCGATGGGATCTCGCAGCCGCGATAGACATAGCCACCGATCACGGTGCAGACACTGCCACTATGGGCGTAATCAAGAATCGGGAAGGTATAGTTTGAAGCTGAACCACAGCCAGACGTGTTATAGCTAGCATCACCCTCGTAGCATCTCCAGCCATAGTTGTAGCCACCCTCACTACCGGCTACTTCAAAGCTGATCTCTTCACGTGCATCCTGACCGACATCGCCGATGAACATGTCACCGGTTAAGCGATCGAAGGAAAACCTCCATGGATTCCGCAGGCCGAAGGCCCAAATCTGATCCAGGGTCGAGGTGCCTACATAGGGATTGCTTACAGGAATGTAATTGCCTGATGGATTATCGACATCAAGCCGCAGCATTTTACCTAACAGTGAATTACTGCTTTGAGCTCTGTTATTGGGGTCACCACCACTACCGCCATCACCCATGCCAACATAGAGGAAGCCATCTGGTCCAAAGGC
>CALCOW010000412.1 GCA_937899935.1 uncultured Phycisphaerae bacterium | reverse complement strand
CTATTCATGGTCCCTCCGTTATTCTACGGCCTTGAGCACACGCTCAAAAAGCTCTTCGTATTTCCTTGTCATGTCGGACAGTTGGGCACCGTACTTCTTGTTCTGGAAGATCAGGTAGCCCAAAAATAAGCCGGTGACTCCCAAGTCGATTAGTTCTGCTATGAATTCCGACTCCATGGCTCAGCCCTCCATAAAGATGCCAATGCACTGCATGATCACAACGGTAGCCATGATCAGCCCTTGAGCAGTGGCAATCTTCTGTTTCACCGAGTCCATTTCTTCGCGAATGACGGCAACGTCCGACTCCAATGTGTCGGCCCGCTTTTCAAGTACAGCTACGTCTGTTTCTAATTTTCGCACACGCTGGTCCATTTTGCCCCCTATAAGCGACCACGCAAAAACCAGAGCTTCTCATTGCCGTATGATTCCGTGAAAGAGTCTACGTCAAGTTCAGAACTCTGGATATCAAACTTGCCATCGTCTGGCACGCTTTCAAGCAAAGCGAGTGTGCGAGTTTCAGTTGCCTCGACGAGGGCATAGTTAGAATAGCTCGATGACTTTGAGGTAGTTCCCATGTTGACTCCCCAAAGTTCTCCAGCGTTTACATCATTGACAACACCTTGGGCTACTGAAGAACTCGAACAAAGAATGAACGTGATTGATGAACTCATGTGATTCCCGTCCTTCCTACCAGTGGCTGCAAAAGCAAGTTGATTTTCTTAATGCGGATATTGCCTCGCACATTTGAGTTTGAGCTACCGAAAATAACAAAGGGGTGCCAGTATTGAGCGCCTGCATTCCAGTATCGGGTGGCGTTGTCATTCATGCCCGTCCAATTAAAGTTGGACGCTATACCAATCGGATTCCAGGGTTGGTCTTTTGCGTATGAGCCTCCATAAGTGGCGAGTTTACTGTTACCCGCCGCTGCTTGCAGTCGCACGGCTCCCAGTTGAAATATCAGAGAGTCGTGTGATGCCGCTGGCGCATTTAGCTGGTTCTTCCATGTATATCCCGTAGTCGTACCGCCATTCTGCCAATAGCTTTTCCATCCAACCCTGTAGAGGCTGGTCGAAGCATCTGCGGATGGTTGTGTATTTGAGTTCTTATAAACTTGAGAACCGAGCCAAACGACGTTGGTGCCAAAACCAGATGGGTTTCCGTTCTGATCTGAGCCGTAGCCGACCAGGCCAGCGATCACAGTCATTTTGTGCCCAAAGGCTTCTGAGTCTCCTGTGGCCGTTCCATTGATAGGGCCCCCGTTGTCAGTGTCGAATTGCACCTCCATTTTATACACAACCGCTTCAGGCTGAAGGAGGTTGGAAGCAACACCACTGGGCTGTTGAAGGCCCGCTTCTGTAACCATCTCTAAGTGATTACTGCGGATCATGGCTTTGCCCATCATGGTCGAGCCCTGCACAAACAACTTGCTGGCGGTTGGGTGGTTGAACACAAGTACATCTCCATCCATTGCCAAACTGGTGTCACTGTTTACGCCAGAGCCATCAATGATGGTCCACTGTCCTCCGCTGGGATCTGTTAGGTCTTGGAAGGAGGTCCACGGGTTACCGCCTCCGCCGCCTCCGCCGCCTCCGCCAGCCTGGTCCTGCCGCCTGCGAGTTCCTCTGGCCCCTGTAAAGATTGGTCTTGCAATGCCCATGACTACCACCCCGCTTGAATGTAATAAACCGTGGTTACGGCATTGTCGGCTCCAGAATCGCAAACCGTTCGGTGGTAAAGCGTCCCATTGCTTACCTCGTATTTTTGAGCAGGGCTAAATGAGTTGCTTTGGTCTGAAGCAGCCGTGGCTTGGCACACCGTAAACACCGCCGCTGAAGAGCCTGCTGTGGTCACTAAAATAGGAGCCACTGTCGATGCAGAGCCTGCCGTTTTAGTGCACATTTGGTTCGTCACTCTGCCTTTGGTTGGTAAGCCATTGATGGTGGCCTCGGTAGCCGCCCCCGCCTCGGTTTCTGTAATCTCCAGTTTGTAGTCCCTGCCTCCTAAATGAGTCAGCACTGCAGCAGATGAATATGCCATGTTTGTGGGCCTCCTATTATCCCGTAGGTATGTTATCGCGAGGCAGGTCTGGGATCAGCAGAAAAGTGAGCCCAAGCCCTGTCTCGCCCCATTCAATGCTTTGTAAAAGCACTATCTGTGTATCAAAATAAAGGTCTTCGTCAGTAAGCGCTATAACGTCACCGGGCTGAAGCCATGCTAGCTTATACGGCGCGGTGTACCGAATGGTCCGGTGCTTAGCACCATACGCCCTTGCCATCCAGTTTACCACTTGACCCGCAGACACCCTGCTGCCTATCAGCTCGGTCTCAAGCTCTAAAGCCTTGGTGCCAAAGCGTGAATGGCTGATCACCGAGTAGTCGGTTTTCCATAAAAACGAATGGGTATCTACGTTGGGGTTGCCGGTAATCGTTACGGCTTTCATTAGCTTGTTGAAGCGGGCATTGTGCCGATACCGCAGAGTGATCTCATTGAAGATATCGTTGTCGACGTACTCTACAAGCCCATTGCGAAAAATGTCCTCGCCTGCCACAAGCTGGGTCTTGGCATCATCCTCTACTGCATCGTATCGCCAGACTACAGGG
This sequence comes from uncultured Phycisphaerae bacterium, assembly GCA_937899935.1. Classification (GTDB taxonomy): domain Bacteria; phylum Planctomycetota; class Phycisphaerae; order Phycisphaerales; family SM1A02; genus JAQWNP01. The sequence goes on along the minus strand of CALCOW010000412.1, from coordinate 2,677 downwards.
TAGATGCCTTTTGCCGACGCTCGGAGCGAACAGGGCAATAGCGGTATCACCTCATCGCGCAAAAACTGCATAGCATCGACTCGCTCTGCCAGGTAAAAGTCAAAGTTGATGAAGTTCAAAAACGGGGCGGCAGCGGCACATCGGCCATCATCTACATTGACGCCACTTTCGTGCAATAGAAAGCGAACCACATCGCCGGCACCAGTCAGGTAATTTTTTGTTGCAGCAGTCAGGTCATTAGGGTCCGGTCCCTCAACGCCAAAAGGCCGGTACATGCCACCGCCGCCCTCATTCCATTTTGCAAAATAGCTATCGCCAGCAGAGTAGTATCCAGCAAGGTTGACATAAACGTACTGCTGGTTCAACGAGTCTGTTGTGTTGACTAATGGTTGATTGTTGAGAAGTTGCGTGGTGCCATCTGTTTTGACTCGCAACACATCGACATTGGTAGCTGTTACTGCATGGCCGGCAATCATGCCCTCAATCGGACTGCCTGTGCTGTCGACCACATAGATCGGCGAGCCACTGTATGTCTGTCGTCCAGGGGCCCCAATGATCAAAGGGTAAACCGCCCCTTCGCAGTTAGGGTCACAGTCTGCAAATTGCACCTCGTCATCGATCACAGCAGCGGGCCCTGGCATCATGCGAGTGTTGCGCAGCCATTGAGGTTCGATGTTGAATGTTACTGGCTCGCCAATGGCACCATAAGCCGGCTCCTGCACTGAGCCATTGACCACCGTTTGTCTATCGTCGAAGTCATCATCGCTGTTCTTGCGAAACAAGGCGAGCTCGGCCACAGCACTTCCAAAGTCAACGCCCTGTGCAATACGCTTGGCAAGGTCGGTCATGAATGTGACGGCTACGCCTGCGCTGGGCAGGTCAAAGTCGGCGGAAGCAAAGTTGATTTCTGTACTAAAAGAAACGTCTGATAAGGTTCCTTCGTAATCAAGCGACGTGCCATCATCGTCAATGGTTATGCCCTCACTGGCAAAGCGATAAACCACTCCGCCCAAGGTGAGCGTCAGCAGCCATACCAGGTCTGCATCGCGGAGGTCACTTTCTGTGAACCATTTTGCCACGTTAGAGTTCCTCTTCAATGGTGATCGTGTTCACCCGCATGACCTCACCGGCAGTGCTCGAGTTTTCATCGCCCACAATGCAGTCTTCGCTGACGCCAGTCACGATTCGACCGTACATGGCAGCGTTGAGCCCCTGCATGGTCTTGGTATCATTGCCACTGCTTCCGGCCTCAATGTTGGGGCAGTAAACCACAGGTATGTGTGGGCCAGCCGTGTACGCATTGATCTGGCGCATGGTTGACGGCAGGTCGCCTCGGTATCCTATTGGAAGTGCGCCACTTGTAGTGGTTCCCACAACGTAGTCCGGCGTTGGGGCAGAGCCTTGAATTCCGGTAACGTCAACGCCTTCGCCCCAGCCAAAAACAACGCTTCGTCTGTTGTCGGATCGCTTGAAGCTTGATCGTGAGCCATCACGGTAGGTTACAAGCTCTGTATTCGGCTCGGTAGCAACGGTTCGGCCCCAGCTATAGTCTTGCGACATTAGGTGAAGCGGGCCCAATACCATTTGCCCGATTCTGTAATGGCCGTCTGCGGTAGACTGGTTGGCAGCAATCACAAGGCGAAAGCCCTTGTAACTATTGGCAAGTTTGTGGATCACTACAAGTATGCGAGGGCTCCAGATGTCCATTGTTCCGGTTGTGGCAAGCACTACTGGCGTGCTTTCCATTTCAATGGTGGCCCGCACATAGTTAGGTTGCTGGGTCCACTGCCCAGCGCCATTCGCTACGATCTCGCGCGAAAAGTCTGTGCCACTTGAGGGATTGACCCGCACCGTTCCGCCAATGAGTTCGTTGAGCTCGTAATAGCGGGCAGGGGTTGTGCTTGCGCTTGGGTCTGGAAAAAGCGAACAATCGCCCTGCGAATAATGCAGCGTTGTCTGGCCGGCAGCCATGTCGATAGCGGCAATCGTTGCCCAGCTTGATCCGTTCCATGCTTGTAGGTTTGCAGTCCGCCAGTTGCAACCGTCGAGGTAAAGGCCAAGCTCTGTATAGCGGTTTACTTCATTAGAAGTAAAGGCAATGGTTTGCTCTGTCTCGTCTAATGACCTCCAGCCCTTAGCGGGCGACGGCACGCTTTCGGGCAAAATGCGCTCGACGCCATAGGTGTACCGCGTGTCAATGTCCCACTCGTCACCTACAATGGTAGGCCCATCGATCGCACGAATGTTTACGCCATCGTCAACGTAAGTGTTTGTAAGCGCACTAAGCGGCTTGCCGATCAGGTCTGTGGGGTTGCTAAAACCCTCGGCAGATGGTGTTCCGCCAGCGTACTCGTCACTTACAAAGTTAAACCAGTACCACTGTGAAGAAGCAGTGCTCGACGCCACATGCCCAAACTTGACATAATTAGCAGCGCCTCCAGAGGCAGCAGCGAGCGTTTGGTTTGAGCATACGGTCTGCCAAGCATTGTCGGCAGCAAACGTCATTTCTCGGGCGAATATGGTTATTTTGTCAGACCTAAAAAAGCCAAGTATTTCCACTCCATTGGTAGCACAGTCGATGCTTAGGGTGCCTTTTGTCCCACCGGCTGCATCGTCGACCACTACGTCGCCTGCCCGGATGTTGATCTCTGTCGTGTAAATGTTGGTGGTATTATCG
>CALCOW010000411.1 GCA_937899935.1 uncultured Phycisphaerae bacterium | reverse complement strand
AAGCAACTGAAGGTGGAGAGATTACCTTCCCCTGGCAAGCAGGTGGACGACAGACGGCTGATAACGCCGACCAATCGCCAGAGTCTTCGCTGATAGGCAAGGTGAGAATTGTGCCGATCATTCGCCGAAATGCGCTTTCAATTCTCTGCCCCGCATCGCTGGAACAACCGATCCGTGATTTGGTGATGGCCTTTGATCAACCATCACGCCAGGTCATGATCAGCGCCACAATCGTTGAAGTAAGACTTGGCGATGACTTCTCGCTTGGCGTTAGAATCGGTGATGACAATGTTGGTGCCGGGGCACCGTCTGACAATAAAGTCAGCGGCGGCGTCACTGGTGCTTTCAACATGGCTGAATTTCTCGGCGGTGTCTTTGCAGCCTCGACTCTTGACATTGGTACCACCGTGAACGTGGTTATTCAGGCACTTTCAGAACTGACTGATGTAAGGATCCTTCAAGAACCTCGCATCTTCACTTCTGACAATGAAGAAGCCGTCTTCTTTGATGGCCAAGATGTTCCAACACTCACGGACACCCAGTTACTGGAGACTGGCGTACAAAATCAGAGCTTTGAATACCGTTCGGTCGGCGTCCAACTTAATGTCCGACCCAGAATCACCGCGGATGGCGATGTCGATCTCGAGATCAACCTAACGCTCGCAGATCTCGCTACCCAACGGGAATTTGGTGCCTCTATTATCAACCGTCGTCAAACAACTTCTCAGGTGATTGTTGAAAACCGGCAAACCGTTGTCATTTCAGGCCTCATACAGGAACTCGAATCTGAGACGAATCGTAAGATCCCGTTGCTTGGTGACATTCCATTCCTTGGTGAGTTCTTTACCTCGACTGAAGACAAGAAAGAACGCAAGGAATTGATTGCATTTATCACACCAACCGTTGTGCATTCGCCAGATGACAACTACGAAAACTACAACAAGATTTTCCTAGAGCGCCTCGAGCTTCTCTCTCGCCCACTGGATGCTGCCTTTGACAACCAAATGAAAGAAGCTCGCTTTGATGAGATAAGTCCACTCAACAACGCTCGAGAACCTCTCAGTGAACGTCAGATCCGCCAGCTTGAACAAGAGGGCATTATTGAGTTAGATGAACCAAACATCCCGCTGCCTCCCGTGGTACCTGATGATGAGAATGGTAAAACAAAATCAAAGCCTGACGTCCCAAAGGATGGTGGACTTGATCAAGAGGATTGGGAAGAACTCTTGGATCCCACAAACTAAAATACTTCAGGCCAAGAACGGATAAAAAGATCAATGAGCCTGGTTCGAAATAGCTCGCTCGTTCTGATTGGGGCGTTTAGTTTGGCTCTTGGCTGTCAAACCACGCCCAAATCTGAAGTACCCAACGATCAGACGCCTCCTATCGGCATGACACCGTTGCCTACCAATCAAAGCACGGTCAGCGGCGCTACCCTTGCAATCTGGCCGCTTGGAACCGTCGATTATGACATGGCGGTCTTGCCAATAGTCAGCCCAGACGGCCGTTATATGGCCGTCGAATCTGGTGTAGCACCGACCTGGCCAATGCTTCTGGCAGCCCCAGAGGCCGACCCTTCAGCAGCCACCAGTATCAAAATTTGGAAGCTCGATCCAGTCAACCGAAGCATGGACCACCATCGCACGCTGGACCAACCATTATTGCTGGGCCGTGGAAGCACCGAGGATGGTTTTCTCGTCGAGTCGATTCGATCTGATGGTTCACGATGGATTGGGATGGCGGACTGGAATTCTGGAAAGATCGACTGGATCGTTCGTAATGAACACATCAATACACAAGCAGCGATTGGACCGAACGGACAGCTTGCCTATGTTCGTCGTCTTAGAGGTGGCGAGCATTTTGAATTGGTTATCCGAACGGGTGCCAGTCAATGGGTTCAGAGCGAACCAGCAACCGATCTGCTCATGCCCTTGTGGTCAGGACAGCGTGATGGCTTGTTCACGATTAAGCTACGCAATGGCCTGCTCGACCTGGTTTATTCAGAGGCCTCCTCTGCCGCTGCAGCGCGCCAATCTCGCCGATCACTACCGCTAGCCACCAAGGCCACGATCCGAACGGCTTATCAAATGCTTATTGGCCAACCCGCTGATCGGAGTATGGCTGCCAACCGTCGCGAACAACTTCTGTTTTTTCATCCCGCCCGCCATCGCATGGCTGTATGGGCCCCTTTTGCAGGGCCTGAGTTCGCTCCCATGATGCTCGCCAAAGAATCAATCGGTGCCGCTCGTGGCCCAACGCCCGAGACGTTACTGATCGCCACCAAAACACAACTTCTTCGGGAGTCCACTGAAGATATTAATGCCGAGGCCTCACTCGTCTCTGGCTTACAAATTCCTCGAGCCACATCGAGTAAGACCACACCCTACATTCTTTTATCCCCAGATGAACGAGTCATTTCTGTATCAGCATTTCGAGAACTGACTGAGGATTAAACGAGTTTCTCTACTCATCAATTGATTCTGGAAGCCGCTAGCTTGACGCACCATCAACTGGTGTGCCCTCTTGCATATAGGTCTTTGGCTTATAGAAGAATAGCATTGGGATGAAACAAACTGCATCAATCAACATGACAATGGTGAAGAACCAGAAATAACTTGCACCAGGCAACAAACTTGTACCATCCGCTTGCTGTATGAATGTATTAACCAGCGCTGTAAACAAGTTGCCAAATGAGATTGCAAGATACCAGATGCCCATGACCAACGACTTGAGTTTGAGAGGTGCTTGCGTGTAGGCAACTTCTAATGCTGTGATCGATACAAGAATCTCAGCCATGGTCAGAAAGACATAAGCCAAGAACTGCCAGGCAACGCTCGGTTGACTTCCGATGGCAGCAACATCTGGCCACAGACTCGACACTGAAACGGCTTGGCCTGACGGGATCGACTCGCTGGTCATGACTCGAATGCGACCAATCACATCGGTGTCTCCTCCATGATTTGAGACAACCCGCACAATCAAATAACTCGCTTTTGTTGGCTTGAATTCAATTGACTGAAACGTCGCCTCAGCTTTGAGCGTTGCGGTAGCGACCTCTCGCCAATCATCTGATTGAGGCGAGTCACCGACTAGAATGTTGACTTCTTTGGCGTAATTGCCCTTTGATAGACCAAGCGAGTCTGCGGTTTTTCCATAAGGCGCCGGATTGATCTCGATGCGATCGACTTCCCAGCTTTGGAATTCCCGAAGTCGAATCACAATATCTTGGTGTTGCTCATCGTCGGTTTTGTCTAGTTTAGCGCTCTGCCAACCAGGACCACCCTCTTCGCTTTTGAGGACATTCTCTGCTGACCAGTGCTCTTTCTGAGACTGCGATGTAACAGAGACAACCTGGCCGCCACTGATGGACTCTTGAATCAAGGCACTGATGACAAATGCAGCGGCCATCATAAACAAACCAACCGAAATTTTTCGCATCGGTGTGACGCGAATAACTCTATTCACCATTGGATAGATGACGTAGTAGAAGATGGGGATCAGACTCAAGATAAGAACTGGATTAATGAACTGTATTTGAGATGGATACCAATCGACTCCAAGCCAGTTCCGATCCATCGATTCTGCTTGAACGACCCAAGCTGATGCGATCTGGGAGTACAGCGACCAGAATGGAATGGCAAACATGAAGATGAGACAGATGGCCAACGTTCGCTTCAGCCCATCACCACTGACAGCCTCTTTAACAAACCCCAATCCACCCGGTGGAATATGGGCATACTTCTTACGGCCTAACCAGAAAATAATCGTTGCCAGTGCCATCAGAATACCGGGAACACCAAACGCCCAATCAACACCCGCCTGATGAAGTAAAATTGGTGTCACGATGGCTGAAGCTGCCGAGCCTAGATTGATGGCAAAGTAAAACCAACTATAAACACGCGAGAGTAGATGTTGGTTCATCTGCCCAAATTGATCACCAACATGAGCACCAACACACGCCTTCACGCCGCCAGCGCCAAAAGCAATAAGAATAAGACCTATGACTAGGAATGTGAACGGTGCAACAACCTGGTTCGCACCAGGAACCCCCATTAATGCAAGAGACGCATGTCCCGCGACATAGACGATCGAGAACGTCATGATCGTCATGTACTTGCCGAGCAACCAGTCGGCAACGATGGCTCCTAATATTGGCATGCCCCATACAGCAGCAGCCCAGTAATGGAAGACCTCTTGTGCTTGAACACCGGAAAGCGTGTCGACTTGCCCCGCGGAATTGGTGAGGAATCGGGTCATGAAGATGACCAGAATTCCTTGCATCCCGTAGTAGCTGAATCGCTCAGCACATTCATTGCCAACAATATAAGGAATGCCTTTCGGCATTCCTTTTTGTTCAACAGGTGCGGTCCTATATTTGCTTCCCATAGGAAGGCACCCCTAATCGGCAGCGAAACTCAATTATTTCTTCGCCCAGAGACCTCTTGTGGCGACGCGAACAAGCATGACCATGATCAACACGAATAACACGATCCCAACCCAGTCCAAGGGGAATGTATCTGCTGCGGTTCCACCCATGGCTGTCAAATCGAGTGGATTGCGAGCATAGATCACGATTGGAATCGCCAAGATAATTCCTAGCAGTGCTTCACCCGTTATGAGACCCGCGGCAAACAGAAGACCATTACGCTCACCACTCTGCCGCATATCCATGAGGTTGGCCTTCATCTCACCTTCCATCTCATCACCCTCATTTGGCAATCTTGGATGTACTGCTGCAGAGATCAAGCCACCTGCGAGCATTGGAATTGAAAGCTCGACCGGCAAATAGACACCAACGGCAACTGCCAACACTGGCAAACGGAATCGGAAGTCACGCCACTCACATAGAAGATCAAGGATAATGACGACGACTGCTAGCGCCATGCCCATAAAGATGATGTCCCATGGAAGGCCGCCTTCAAACACACCTTGGGCGACCGACTGCATTAGTGATGCTTGTGGTGCGGCCAGGGGCTCCTGCCCTGGAACGGTGATATCACCAATGCCATAGGCTTTCAGAAGGAGATTCAGAATCGGCGCCATGAAGAAGGCCGCAGAAAGCACACCCACAAATTGCATGATCTGCAATTTCCATGGCGTGGCACCAAGGATATGGCCCGCCTTAAGATCCTGCATATTGTCCCCGCCAATAGCTGCAGCACAGCACACAACAGCTGCAATCAAAACGGCTGCACGGGCCCCGTCGCTTCCAACCATACCAACGGCTAACAGGAGAAGTGATGCAAAAAGCAAGGTCGCAATCGTGACGCCTGATATGGGATTATTGGAAGAACCAACAAGCCCCGCCATATACGCAGCGACCGCTGAGAACAAGAACCCCGCAACGAGCATAATGACCGCCATGAAGGCGGAGATTCCCCACAAGCCATTGGTCACCAGTACAAAAATGAAGTAAATCGGTATCACAGAGACCAAGAGCGCAATCATGATCCACTGCATTGGCGTGTCACGCTCAGTCCGCTGCACAGAAGTAGATCCCTCTTTGCGCACCTCTCGATACGATTCAATACCAGACATGACACCACGGATTAAGCTTCGCCAGAGCCGTATCAGCGCCCATAACCCTCCAATGACCATGGCACCAACACCCAGATAGCGGGTTCGAGAAGACCAGATTGTGTTGGCCCACGTATCAGCACTCACCGCTTGCCCAGCCTTATCCGAACCAGCCTTGACTGGGAATTCATGCCATTGAGGTTCAGGTGTGTAGGCAAACGCAGGCGTTGGTGCATTGGCAAGTGACACACCGATTGCATCACCTTGTGAGGCTGCGATCACCTGGCCAGCGATTGCAGAACCCGACCAATGTCGCCAATCCTCATAGGTACTGACCTCATACGTCGGCCACGCCATATCGCTTGCCACAATCGGTATGGCTACATACCAATTCAAGGCACCACCAATACAAACCAACAAGGCAATATTAAGGCCAACGATATAACCGACACCGATGAGTGCGGGCGAGAGGCTCGCCCCAAAGAAGACAATTGATCCACCGGTCAAGCTCGCTGCTTTTGCACTGACACCTTCAGTCACCGTACCGCCAACACGCTTGGCGGTTTCAACGGTCTCAGACCAGAGGTGGAACCCGGTGGCGCCTAGCTTAAACAGAGCACCAATCATGGTGCCAAAAACAATGCTCCAGGCAGCACCAGCGGAGACTTTTTCACCTGTCTTGAGTAACTCCGCAGTCGCAACACCTTCAGGAAACTTCAGTGGCCTGTCGACAATCAGCGC
>CALCOW010000410.1 GCA_937899935.1 uncultured Phycisphaerae bacterium | reverse complement strand
ATTACCAAATTCAGGAAACTGGTCTCTTGCTGAAATGCAAAGCAGTTTACTCACTGACTTCTACGGTCGCCCCATTACCATGCGGGCAATCGTGCTCTTGCCTGAGAGCTATGGCACGTCTGGCGAGCAAACCTATCCAACCCTCTATTGGATCGGGGGCTTTGGTAGCGACCACCTTGGCGCGTTTCAGTTCAACAATCTCTGGAAACAAATGCCCGGCGGCGACCGGGTGATACGGGTTGTGCTAGATCCACTTTGTTTTGGTGGTCATCATGTATTTGCTGACTCTGAAAATAATGGACCTCGAGCCCAAGCACTTCTTTCAGAGTTCATCCCTTACCTCGAGAAGACCTATCGCGTTGACTCAAATCCTGAAACACGCTTTCTTTCTGGCGCTTCGTCTGGAGGATGGTCATCCCTCTGGTTACAACTCATGCATCCCGACTCGTTTGGAGGTGTTTGGTCACTCTGCCCTGATCCCGTCGACTTCCGGGCCTTTCAACAAGTCGATCTATATGCACCGCAAGCTAATTTGTTTGTTGCTAAAGATGGCCAACGAGCTGCACTGGCACGGGCCGGTGGCCAGAACACGATTTATACCGACAACTTTGTAGCCGTCGAGAATGTCCTTGGGGACGGCGGCCAAATACGTAGCTTTGAATGGGTTTTTAGCCCGCGAGGCAAAGATGGACAACCACTTCGTATCGCTGACCCTATAACCGGTGTGATTAATCCGGAGGTCGCTGAAGCATGGAAAAAGTATGACATTCAGCGATACATGCGCGACAACTGGAATCAAATTAAACCAAAACTAGATAACAAAATTACGATCATTGTTGGTAGTGAAGATACTTTTTATCTGGATGGTGCGGTTGTACTACTCGCTGAAACTGTGGAAGAGTTGGGCGCTGATGTCCGCATTGAGATTCTCGAAGGCGAGGACCACGGAAGCTTCATCAATAAGCAACTCTTCCATCGTATTGATCGTGAGATCCTAGATCGTTACAACGCTCAACGGCCGGCCGGCACGACGGCAGAATGAGATGCAGCGTTCTGTGGTGACGGGATCCGACGGCGCCACAGCCATGCACAGAGACGGGCAGAAAACGCCAACAAGAGTCCACCTGTTGCTTGATGCGCCGTTGTGATGGCAACCGTCGTTGGTGACATTGCTGCATCCTCGCCACTTCTAAACACGGCGATTAATGCCAGAATCCCCAACAGGATCTGCAACGTGAGGATACAAATCAGAATAACCCCACCGCGCTGAATGACTCGTTCATCACGATTGTGGGTGATCGCCCAGCCAGCCGTGATGATAATGAGCAGTAATACCAACACAGCAACGAGAATATGCACGTGCAGTAGACCATTGACGCCCGCTGCCTCGATGCCCATTGGCCACTTGTAGTGCCGGTAAGCTGATCCAATAGCAATCTGGGCCAGAACACCAACAACAAGCCACAAACCCAGCCAAGCTCCTGTCCCGTTTTCTTGATCTCGCTTTGTTTTTTTCCAGCGACTGTGCATAAACACGCCAAACAAAGCCGCAAATGCAAACACCACCTGGCCAAAGACACCATGAACAGCTGCCAGCAATAGGCTGTTCTCTGTCACGCGCGTACCACCAAGTGTCCCCTGGACAATCAAAATTAAGATGAAGACACCGGCCATTGCAATCAGCCAAGGTCGACGATCCAGACGCATCACTGCAAAGAAGAAGATGATCGCGGTCAACCCAACAAGCATTCCATACAGCCGATGGGCATGTTCGAAATACACACCATCAGTCA
>CALCOW010000409.1 GCA_937899935.1 uncultured Phycisphaerae bacterium | reverse complement strand
GGCCAGCCAGGCATCATGCCTTTGCTTTGGTCGATGGTCGCGGGGTTACCAGTGATTGTCGATGGTTCACCGGCGACAGACCTAATTGTGCGCGATGGCCGGTCGGGACTGATTAATCAACAAAAAGATATCAACAGCGTTTGCCGACATCTCTTGGCGCTGCTTGAAGATCAAGGGTTGGCTCAATCAATTGGTCAGTCAGCAAGCAGTCGAGCAAAAGGCCTTTGCGCCCCTCAGCGATTTGTTGAGCGTGTGCATGAAATCTATCAGTCGTTTGAAGTATCGACCGTTCCAAGCAGTAGTGCTGCTGCAGCATCGTGATAGACACTCTTGAGAGTGTGTTCATCTACTTTTTTGCCACACAGCATCGGACCATCCAATTCACCGTACTTTGTTGGATCGACTAAGTGAAGGTCAGGGTCAGCAATCGGTGAGGGTATTGTCAGGTCACTTTCAAAGAGCATGCGGAGTGCCCAGTAACGACTAGCATAAAGGTCGACGGCGTCCTGCTCACTATTCGCTTTGGCACTGTAGGTCATCGTTGAATCATCAGTTGGCTGCAAATGTTGGTCTGTTGTCACAATATCGGAGCCGAAGAGGATGCGCCCCTGAAAGCGCTTAAGAAAGTCGCTGAATTCGGCGACGTCATGTTTACTTAGCTCACGTACCATCCACTTTGTTGCACTGGTATCGAGGTAACAATTTGGGTGTTCTTCGAGGAGCTTGGTCAAGAACGTGAGATCTTCTGGCCAGCCACCGAAATGAGCAATGATCCATGGTTGCGGAAACTCATCGAGGACACGGCGTAGTGGCGTGTACTGGTCGAGCTTGGTGCCGAATTCGGCAGCATCTTGATAGCGTGTCTGAAACCAGGTATCTGGATCAGCGATATGTGCCATCAGGATCATGCCCAAATCGGTAGCCACTCTCATCGCCTCACGTCGATGTGGAGCATCGAGCTTCATGAAATCTGGCTCACCGATGGACTTGCCGTACTCACGTGCACCTGGTGCGGCCCAGAATTTAGCTATCCGCACCCCACGCTTCGCATAAGCTTCGAGGCGATGGAGGTAGCCCTGGCCGAAGTGCCATCGATGATCTTGCTCTCTAAAGTCAGGAATGGCGATGAACTCAACGGAATCACCCATGACCGAACGCACCGCCTCGATCTCATCAAGGTGGGTCATCGAGAAAGTAAGACCGATGCCATAAAGCCGGGCCATTTCACGATAAAGCAGGCAAGCCGAGGCTCCAGCCAAATGGCTATGAACGTCGATAATCGGGTATGGCAATTGCCTGAACGTGGCGGCCTCCGCCCGATAGTCAAGGCCGAGGCGGTTGGAACTGGTGGGATGGGTCGATAGTGTGTGGGTCATTCGAAGATGATATGCCTTTCGAAAGAACTTGAGATTTCCCTCGCTCACGACTGGTTAGTTGGCTTGCGCGGTGGCGAGTGGGTATTGGACCGTCTGGCCCAACTCACTGGACCAACACGACTCTATACCATGGTTTCAGACGGACGTCCTTTGACGGATGCGATTGATGCTTGCCAGATCTTAACATCTTCCTTACAACGCCTTCCGGGGGCTACAGGTCGAATGCGGCGCTGGTACTTGCCACTGATGCCCAGAGCCGTCAGCCAGATGAAAGTAACTAATTGTGATCTCTTGATCTCTACTTCATCTGCTTTTATTAAGTCTATTCCGCTTCAAGAGGGAACCCCGCATCTTTGTTATTGCCACTCGCCCGCGCGATATCTGTGGGAGCAAACAGAGGAGTATGGTGCTGGGAAGGGAGGACGCCTGCGTTCTATGGGACTTGGGTTAATGGGTCCGAGACTTCGAAGTTGGGATAAGAGAACATCAAGCCGTGTAACGAAGTTCCTTGCGAACTCGCAACACACAGCGAAACGGATTGAACGCTGTTATGGTCGCAAGGCACAAGTTTGTTATCCGCCAGTAAGGGTTGACTATTTTACTCCAGACTTTTCAGTTGAGCGCCAGCCTTGGTGGTTGGTAGTCGCAGCATTGGAACCTTACAAACGTACTGAGCTCGTTGTTGAGGCAGCGCGACGGGCTGGATTCGCACTAAAGGTGGCAGGTAGTGGATCTCAGTTTGAGCAACTGAAAAGTCAGGCGCCTGACAATGTGGAGTTTTTGGGAAGGGTCAGTGATCAGCGACTTCGCGAGCTCTATCGCCAGGCCAAGGGTCTTATTTTTCCCCAACTGGAAGACTTTGGCATCATTGCCGTGGAAGCGCAGGCGACGGGCTGTCCAGTCTTGGCCTTTGGTGGTGGGGGAGCCTTGGACATTGTGACCTCCCAGACTGGCTGGTTGTTTGAAGACCCCACAGCCATAGACATTGCTCGTGCAGTCGAGGCAGCGGCCGATGATCCGCGCGACAGTGAGGCTTGTGTTTCCAATGCGCAGCGGTTCCGGCCAGAGGTTTTTGATCAGTCGATTGCTCAAGCGGTG
>CALCOW010000408.1 GCA_937899935.1 uncultured Phycisphaerae bacterium | reverse complement strand
AGTGGCGAGATCCTGGGCTTGGCAGGTGTATTGCTCGCCTCTTTATTCTGAGAAAAGATGTGATCAAGACCCATGAACTCAAGTTCAAGCCTCGCGTGCTCGCTAATCCGGCTTGGATCCCAGACAGGTTCCCAGATAAGTTCCACGGTGGCTGTGTCTACACCATCGACTGACTCAATTGCTTTCTGAGCCTGTGATACAAGCATGTCGGCCATCGGACAATTGGGTGTGGTAAGAGTCATTCGAACGTGTACCTTGGCCTCTGATACATCTAATTCATAGATGAGACCAAGATCATAAATATTGATCGGCAGTTCTGGATCTCTGACCGTTTTGAGGGAAGTAATAATTTCTTCACGTTTATTACTTGGTGTACTTGTCATGGGTTAGTCTCGGATTATTCAGTAGTCACCGTGTCAGCATTTCCTCTAATAGCGGCCATTAATGTATGCCAGGCAAGTGTAGCGCACTTCACTCTCGTCGGAAAACGCTGTACACCACGTAGCACTTCTAATTTGCCGAGACTTGGTGGAGCCTCTATATCTATCAGTTCTTCTTTTCCGGTTACAAGATTTTGAAACTTTTCGAAAAGCTCAGTAGCCGTGTTCGTGTTTGTCTGTTTCAAGGCTTCGGTCATCAGTGAAGCCGAGGCTTGCGAGATAGCGCAGCCACTTCCTTCAAAGCTGAGCGCATTAATTTGATCTCCAGAGACCTTTGCATACACGGTAATCCGATCGCCACAAAGAGGATTGAATCCCTCTGCCTGGCAAGTTGCATCAGGCATAGCACCACTATTCCGGGGGCGCCGGCCATGGTCCAGAATCATTTCTTGATATAGATCTTCTAAATCAGACATGTTTAAACAACGCGTTTACTTCATCAATCGCGACGCAGAGCGCGTCGACATCGTCCTGAGTGTTGTAGATACCAAATGAAGCCCGCACGGTAGCAGGTATACCAAAACGTTCCATGAGTGGTTGGGCACAATGATGCCCCGTTCGCACAGCAATTCCAGCTTGGTCAAGAATAGTGCCCACATCATGTGGGTGAATGTCACCAATAAGGAAAGACACGACCCCAGCGGCGGAATGCTCCGGGCCAAACAAGCGAATGGAAGGTATTTCTGCAAGCTTACGCCGAGCAAGGTGCGTTAGTTGTAACTCCCACGCCTCAATGTTTGGCAGTCCTAACTCTTGTAGGTAGACAGCAGCCCGACCAAGACCGATGGCGCCAGCTATGTCTGGCGTACCAGCTTCGAATCTGGCTGGTGGTTGTGCGTATATCGTCTTATCGAATGTAACGGAGAGAATCATCTCGCCACCACCCTGGTACGGGGACATGTTGTCTAGGTGCTGTTGTTTGGCATACAGCGCACCGATGCCAGTAGGACCATACATTTTATGTCCAGAGATGACATAAAAATCACAATCTAGATCCACGACATCAACCTTTTGATGCACTGCTCCTTGGGCGCCATCGACAAGAACCGGTACACCACGTGCGTGACATTCTTTCACAATATCCTTTATTGGGTTGATGGTTCCAAGCACATTGGAAACATGTGTCACGGCCATGATTCGTGTCCGATCGGTGAGCATTTCTCCAAGCAGGTCTGTTCTTAAGACACCCTCGTCAGTTATTGGTAAGACTCGAAGCTTGGCGCCAACGGCTTCGCAGGCCATCTGCCAAGGTACGATGTTTGAATGATGCTCCATCTCAGTAACGAGAATCTCATCATCTTTACTGAGGCGTTCGCGAACAAAGGTGTTGGCGACCAGATTAATGGCCTCCGTTGCGCCTCGTACAAAAACAATTTCGCTCGATTTCTCAGTGTTTAGTAACGACTGAATCTGTTGGCGAGCTTGCTCAAACGCGTCTGTGGCCTCCATGCTTAAGAGATGGACGCCCCGGTGCACGTTTGCATTGCAGGAGGTGTAATAATCGGTCATGGCATCGAGGACACACTTCGGCTTTTGTGTGGTAGCGGCATTATCTAGATACACCAAGGGCTTGCCATGCACCTCACGCGTGAGAATGGGGAAGTCCTGGCGGACCGCTTCAACGTCTAGTGAAGCTGGAGGCATTG
>CALCOW010000407.1 GCA_937899935.1 uncultured Phycisphaerae bacterium | reverse complement strand
ACCTGAAGGTGTAATCGCGCCAACTTAGGAAAGTTTGCTGCGATCGACATGGCTTTCAATGGCGTCCGTTTTCTATGACCTCCTGAACTTATCCGCCGGTGGACCATCCACCGTCAAGATCAGGAAGTACTTCTCGTAGCTCTTCGCGAAGACATCTCATGATTCTTCGCTCGGAATCAAACGAACCAACCCGGCGGGCCAGCCGTTCGCACTGGGCGATGTCAACCGAACGGATCACCCGTTTGACATCTGGGATCTGCGTGGGCACGAGCGAGAGTGTCCGCAACCCTAAACCGATCAGGAGCATTGTATAGGTCACATCGCCGGCAATCTCGCCACAGAGGCTTGTTTCGATGCTAAACCGCTTTCCTGCTCTTAAAACCGCCTTTACCAATTTGAGCACCGCCGGATTTGTTGCCGCATACAGATTGGCAACCCGTTCATTTCCACGATCAACGGCCAAGGTGTACTGCACCAGATCATTGGTACCAATCGAAAAGAAGGAAACTTCTCGGGCTAAGCTGGCCGCCATCAGTGCGGCTGAAGGAACCTCAATCATCATGCCAACTGAAATATCGCGATCGAAGACAACGCCCTCTTCTGAGAGCTCTTCCATCACATCTTCAAGAATCATTCGAGCCTGGCGAAGCTCCATGATGGTCGTCACAAGAGGAAACATTACTTTCACATTTCCATGTGCAGAAGCCCGCAAGATCGCGCGCAGTTGCGTCCGGAACAGCGGTAAATTCTGCAAGCAATAACGAATCGAGCGTAACCCAAGGAATGGATTCCGTTCCGGCTCCTCTGACTGTTGCTGTGTACGTTTATCCGCACCCAGGTCGAGCGTGCGAAGCGTCAATGGCCGACCCTCGAGTGCTTCGGCTGAAACCCGATAAGTGTCATACAACTCATCTTCAGTGGGCTCTGTTGAGCTTGCAAGGTATTGAAATTCTGTACGGAATAACCCAACACCCTCACCACCTTCTTCAAGCACACGCTGAATTTCATGTGGAAACTCAACGTTACCGAGTAATGTAATGCGCTCACCACACTTTGTGACTGCATCGAGTGCAGCAAGTTCACGACTTTCTTCCCGCAAAGAAGCCTGCCGGGCAGCACGTTGCGTGTATTTCTCATGCGTCTCCGCGTCAGGGCGAATAATGACAACACCTGTTTTGCCATCAATGATCGTCAGGTCACCTTCATCAACATGCTCAGTGATTGACTGTGTACCAACAACCACAGGCACACCGATAGCGGCGGCCACAATCGAAGCGTGGCTGGTACGACCACCAAGATCCGTACTAATGCCGAGCACTTTTGTTGTATCGAGGGTGGCGACCTGTGTCGGCGTCAAATCGTGACTGATCAATAAGACTGGTGACTCGATTCGCGACAGCCGATCCAACGTACGTCCCACCAAGTGCCCAAGCAGCCGTCGCTCTAAGTCGATAATGTCATCGGCCTTTTGCCGGAAAACCTCGCTGCCCATCCCACGGAACTGGTCAACCAGCTTGGTAAATGCAGCTGCGACCGCACTGGCTGCGGTGAGTTGCTCTTCACTGATCTGCACCCGAATTGGATCAACCAGCGCTGGGTCAGCTAACAAGCCTGCATGAAATTCGAAGATCTTGGCTGGTTCGACGCCAAGTGTCGCTGCAGCCTGGTCACGATCTCGCTGCAAACCTGATCGAGCTTGCTCAAGGGCCTCATCAAGGCTTGCAAGTTCCTGCGGAACTTCGGCCTCATTAACCACATGATGCGCGACTCGATGACGAATGTCTTCGAGGATCAACGCACGCCCGATGGCAACACCGGGGGCGACCGGGATTCCTTTAATCACTTCCATAACGTCGCTACGGCGAAAGACGGGCCGACTGGGCCAGGTCCCGGGAGCGAAACATCCCACCTACTTGCGGGCTGGCCCAAGTATATATCAGCGGATCGGATTCTGCGCCGCTGGAGACACGCCATGGTCCTTGGCAGCCCCAGGACGCCACCTTCCATGCCAAAGATAGTAAGTGCCTCGACGAATATCATCACCAATCATCAACATGGCCGGCAGGAGCAAAAGAATCAAGAAGGTGGCCGACATGAGCCCAAAGGAAATGGCGATGGCCATCGGAATGAGGAACCTGGCTTGAAAGGACTGCTCCAGCATCAGCGGTGTCAACCCAAGTACGGTCGTTACCGTTGTCAAAAAGATCGGTCGCAAACGGCGCATGCCCGCCTGGACTAATGAATCATGCACTGAACGCCCCTGCTCACGAACTTGGTTGTAAAACACGATCAGAATAAGAGAGTCGTTGACGACAATTCCACAGAGTGCAAAGAAACCAATAATGCTCAAAAAGGTGATGTCATAGCCTAAGAAGAAATGGCCCCAGATCACACCAATCAGCGCAAATGGAATCGCCAACATCACCACGAAGGGTTGTACATAACTTCCAAATAGACAGGCGAGAATAATGTAGATCATGGCACCCGCTGCCATAAAACCGATTGGCAGCGATGAGAACGCCTCCGTTTCTTGTTGCTGCCGGCCCACCGTGCTGATCTGAAAATCAGGGTACGCCGCCTGCAAAGAATCCATCAGGGAAAGCCCATCGGGACCAGGGGTACGCAAGTAACTTGTCACGCTTTCCGGACTTAACCATGACGCGGTCGAAGCGGTGATCCTGACCGCCCGTTCTCTATCGACACGGCGAATGGTGGAGTACCCCGTCGAGTCATTCAGCTGAGCAACTTCTAGCAACGGAACCGAGACACCCGCCGGCGTCATGATCCACATATTCTCAATCTCAGCCTGGCTCTCTCTCGCTGCTTCGGCATGACGGACCCGCACATCAATCTCTTCACCTTCAGCGGCATAAGTGTGGGCCTCTAGCCCGAACACACTGGCACGTATTTGCCTGGCAACATCACTGACGCTTAATCCCAGTGGTGCGGCACTGGCTCGAAGTTGTATCTGCAGTTCTCGCTGTCCAAGCGTATTGTCATTGGAGATGTCATAGACGCCATCAAATTCAGAGAGCATTGTTTCAATTTCGACCACAAGTTCGCGTAATCGCTTGGGGTCTTCACCAGTAGCCTGAATAGAAATATCAGCGCCGCCGGGTCCACCGCTCATCTCGGTGAATTGCAGCCTTTCTATCTCATCGGTATATGGCGACATATGCTCGCGAATAGAGTCGATGACTTCATTACTCGTTCGATTTCGCGATTCCGTCGGTGCCAACTCAATGAACAACTGAGCGAGATGCTGTCCATTGCTACTGGACTCTGTTCCATCGGCTGACGTATAAGCGCCAACCGTCGCACTCACGCTTGTCACCTCAGGTTGAATGGTTGCTGCTTCCTCAACTTGATGGGTGATTGCATCGGTCTTTTCAATATTGGTACCGACTGGCATCCGAAGCGCAATCTCAACCATTTCGCTATCACTTGATGGTAGGAATGTAT
>CALCOW010000406.1 GCA_937899935.1 uncultured Phycisphaerae bacterium | reverse complement strand
AAAAGCACAGGTTTTTCCAGTTCCGGTTTGAGCGGTGCCAAGAACATCGCGTCCAGAAAGGGCGGGGGGAATGGCAGCAGTCTGAATTTCGGTAGCGGTGGTATAGCCCTTGTCTGTGACTGCACGAAGGATAGGCTCTGCAAGTTGCAGTGCGGAAAAGCTCATTGATATTTGAATCCGTATAAGAGAAGTGACTTAAGAAAGTCTGGCGGGGGGATATTGTGAATGTGATTAAAATCACCCTATGTACTACACAGAACGCCTCCCCCCGCGGTCAGAATCACATCTGATTCTGCCAGTGGCGTCTGATCAAGCCCCACACAGTACTCGATCTGGCCTCACAAAGGTCACAATTGATGGAGGAATCAACAAAGGGACTGAAGCTTTAATGCCTTGAAAGGTCCAGAAATGAAGTTATCTGGCTGGCCGTGATCTTCTGGCTCGCTGAAATCGAATGTGTCTCTACTCGATGCAGGGAACTTGATTGAACTATGAAACAGCCCGGCCATCGAGCACCGGGCGGTTGTCAGTGAGTTAATTGGTGGATGGAAGAGCCATGCTTTTAATCTTTACATATCGAGTTGTCTCCATTATCCGTATAAGAGCCCTTAACATCTTTGGAGCCATTCTGACATGAAGTGGTTTTCTGAATTTCAACGGAAGAGCCGTCACCAGTTATTTGAAGTCCGTGGTGTTCGTTGTCTTCAATGGTGCACTTGCCAATTTTTCCTGTCGCGTTGCTGAGATAGATGCCACCGGCACTTAGAGCAGTACGATTTCGTTGTACTTTCAGGCCTTTTAAGTTGAAAGACAAGTCTTTCAGAAAGATGGCGCCACCAGCATTCTTAAGATCTGGGCTCGTCGATTCAACGTCTGCAGCATTCTTCTTAAAAACACAGTTGCTCAATTTGGTATTCGGGCAAAGGTTGGCATAAAAAGCACCGCCTTGAGTCGCTTGATTTTTAATGAAACGTACATTGCTCATCTCAATATCTGAAGTGAGAGCAAAAATAGCGCCGCCCAATCCATAGGTATCTGAGGCGTTCTTGACAAACTTGCTATTGCTTATGCTGACTTGTGAGTCCTCAGTGCCGATGGCTCCACCTTGCAGGAAGGCAGTATTTTTCTTGAATACACAATCAGTAAAATGAGCTGATGATTCGTATACGTCTACAGCGCCGCTTTGGTCCGCGGAATTAAGCGAAAACTTGCAATCGGTGACGTTGGTTTCGATACCATAGATTTGTAGAGCCCCGCCGTAGGTGCCAGCAAGCCGAGACCAATTGCTGGTAAAAACGCATCCAATCAAGGTGGCCGATCCTGGTCCCTCATCAAGATAAGTAGCGCCACCATCAGAATCAGCAACGTTGCTAGTAAATGATGTATTTCGGAGAGTTGCGGCCTGCGATAACTCAGTGCTTTTGTAATAAAACGCTCCTGCTACATCAAAGGTTTTATTATTTGAAAACGCTGAATTACGAATAAGTATTGAGGCATCTTTACAGTAGAGAGCTCCGCCTATGTCAGAAGAATTATTGCCACTAAAATCAGTGTTGCTCAGTTGCACCAAAGCGTTGGAATTGCCATTATCAATATAGATAGCACCGCCATAATTGTTGGCCTCATTGTTAGTGAAGACGGTGTCATTAATGGTGAGTGAATCAAAGCTCTGTGCGTCTATGGCACCACCATTTTCAGTACTGCTGCCATTGTTGCGGAGCGTGCACTCGTCAATAGTCAAGCGACCGGAGCGTTGAATAACAGCGCTTGAGCTACCAAATTCACTATTGCCTTGGATCGTGAATCCTGTAAGTGAGACAATGGGTGATTCCCCGCCTGATATTTCAATGGCGAAAGGTCCTGTGATTTCAATGGTTGTTTCTTCGCGTCCGTCAATCCCGACGATTTCAAGATCTTTGGCATGGATATCGACACTTCCAAGTACATTATTTACATCGTACGTACAAGGAAGTACTTTGAGAGTGTCGCCTGAGACAGCGTTGTCAACAGCGTCTTGAAGTGTTTCGTAGTCCCCGCTACCCATACAGTCAACGAATAGAGTGTCGCCCATAGTCAGGGAATAAAAGCTCAAGGAAACTGATGTTGCCAATGCAAAAAGCATCGTTTTTTTTTGCGTGTCTGACTGCATAGTATTTGCCCCATAAATTGAGTTTGTAGGCATCACTGATGCCCCTAAGAAACCCTCGCTCCATAGGTTTCGCGTAGCCGCCACGGGCCAGGGGCAAGTCCTTAGGGTTTTTGGGGTCGAAAGAAGGTGAGGTCCTTAAAAAACCGTCTTCTAGGATCGCTCAGGGAGGGGTACTCGAAACTCAACTGGCCGCACGAATCAGCCCATAAAGGCCTCTTTGTGTGGTCCAACCAAGGTGCGCAGCGCATAAATCGAAGTGGTTGCAGCTATATATAAGGTATGCCAGTCCGGTCCGCCCCAATGAAGATTAGTGGCGTGTTCTGGTATGTGAAGGGTGCCAATATGCTGGCCACCTTTATTGAATATCCAAAAGCCTTTTGGGCCACTGACCCAGATATTCCCGAATTCGTCACATTTCATGCCGTCAGGGATGCCGCCTTCCATTTGGCCGTCACCAATGTTCTGGGCAAATCGCTGGCGGTTGCAGAGACGCCCGTCACTGCTGACCTCGTAAACATCAATAAGAGCTCTCGGGGAATCAGCGACGTACATCAATGATTCATCAGGAGAGAAACAGAGGCCATTGGGTTGCTCATAGGCATCACGGTCAACAACGAGTTCAAGTTCGCCGCCATGAGCTGGAACTCGGAAGACCCCTTGAAAATCGAGCTCCTGCTCGCGTTCTTCGCCGAAGACGGGCATTCTTCCATAGGATGGATCTGAAAAGTAGATCGATCCGTCAGCTCGCATGCACAAATCATTGGGACTATTGAGCTGCTTGCCTTCAAAGTGAGAGGCAAGAACGCGACGATTTCCTTCTGGAGACTCCATCACCAGTGATGAAGTGATGTGTTCGCACACGATTAAATTTAGATTTGTGTCATAGGTCATGCCATTGCATTTATTTGATGGCTGGCGTGTGGTGACCATTTGTCCATCAGGCGTGTACTTGCGACGCGCATTATTGGGAATATCAGAAAACAGAAGACACTGTTCTCTCGGATGCCAAATAGGACCTTCTGTGAAAGCACAGCCAGTTGCAACTTTCTCAAGAGTGGCATCTTGATCGACTAACTTCCAAACTTCATCCGTGTGCGACTCAATAACGACCATCGTGTTCGGCTTCCTTTTATGGGTTTCTGAGTGGGCTCGCACCAGTCGGTACAAATCACAAGCTGAGATCGAATGATAATCAAGGGCTGGTGTCCATTGGGGGCAGGCTGGGATTCTCGCCTTACCCAGAATCTGTCTTGCCTCTTGGAGGCACATGAAATCCCTTTTTTGCCGCCTGAAAGAGGGTCAAATGTGAGAATCGTCTTAGGAGGATGCTTGACACTTGACGAAGGCATTCGTGATTCATATCCTGTTGGCAGAATTGATATGGTTTTGAACGATTATGTTTTTCAGCAAGCTAGGAGACGCACTGATGTCTGGACCTATTGAACTGTCATTTTCAACGGTTAAGAACTTTGCTGCAGCGGCGACGATTTTGGCCAGTGGATTTGTGGCAACGACAGCGGTGGCTCAGTCACGTGGTGAACGTGCGCCTCAGCGAACTGCTCAGGAAGCCCCGCGCACCATCACAGTCAGCCGCATTGTTGAACGACTGATGGGTGGATTTGAGTCTGGGAAGATCACTTCAACACAGTTAGGTCAGTATCTTCTTGGTTCTCAGGATCGGCTCAAAGAAGAAGAGTCCTTTCTCAAACTAAAAGAACAGCTTATTGGTGATCATCTAGCAGGCGAGATCAGCCGCGAAGACATTCGTCCTCTACTTGGTGAGTATATGGAAGCTCTCAGAGGAGAAATGCTTGAAGATATGACTGAAAGCATGAAGAAAGCAATTCAGAAGGGTGCGATGACCCAGGCGCAAGCCGATGAAGCTCTTGGTACCTACGAGACGCTTTCAGCATTCAAAGAAGAGGGTCTCACTAGAGAGTCATTTGGTAAGTCTCGTGATGCAATGCAGAAGATGGTTGCAAGTGGCAAGCTTACGAAGCAGCAAATGAGCGATCGACTTGCCGCAATGAAAGAGATGATGAACCCAGAGACTGGCGATGCTCGTGGAGCGATGCGTGAACAATACGCCAAAGCCAAAGCTGATCTGGATCAGATGGTCAAGGATGGCAAAATCACGCAGGAGCAAGCCGATGCGAGACTCAATCGGATGGTTGAGAGCATGAAGTCCAAGACTGGCGATGCTCGTGGAGCGATGCGTGAACAATACGCCAAAGCCAAAGCTGATCTGGATCAGATGGTGAAGGATGGCAAAATCACGCAAGAGCAAGCCGATGCGCGACTCAATCGGATGGTCGAGCGCATGAAGCAAGCTGGTTCGAGCGGCGATGAAGAAAAGGCCTCAGATGAATGCATGGAACTACGCCGAGCACTTGGAGAAGCAGTGCGAAGCGGTAAGATCACGCGTGAAGAGGCTGGCAAGAAATGGAAAGAATCCGACTGCGGCAACTGATCAGTATCGCTTCATAAGAATCAAATCCAGAGGCCCTCATCAAAAGCGATGGGGGCCTCTGTTCTTTGTTGTACGATACGCTTTCTAAGGCGAGGCTCACTTGGTGTCATGCTAGTCATTGCGGTAGCGATAGGCCGGTAGATTCTTGCAGCCGGTATCTTGTACAGAAAGAGGATCTACGTCGGATGAATGATCAGATGCCGAAATCACCAGACCAGCAGCCTAATGATCCAGTTGAGCGTTTGGCTGATCTGCGCCATGAATTTGGGGAACATGGTGGTGTCAATATGTCGATCGCTGCTTCTACAACCTTTACGGTTCTTGAAGCCGGCACCATGCCAGAGATCTTTGAAGGTAATTTGGGGCCGCATGAGGGTGGTTGCTATCTTTACGGACGGCACTTTAATCCAACCGTTTTTGTCCTTGGCCGGCAGCTTGCTGCTATGGAAGGGGCGGAGGCTGGATATTGTGCCAGCAGTGGATTAGGTGCTATTGCAGCGGCGCTCTTGGGCTGCCTTGAGCAGGGCGATCATGTTGTTGCCAGCGATACACTGTATGGCGGAACATGGTCGATGCTGGCAAAGTTCTTGCCGGCGAAGTGTGGCATGACCACGACCTTTGTTGATATTACTGACCATGATGCGGTCACCGAGGCAATGAATGAGCGAACGAAGGTCGTCTATACTGAATCGCTGACCAATCCGACCTTACGAGTGCCGAATCTTCCGGTCCTAGCAAAAATAGCCCATCATCATGATGCCCAGTTGATTGTTGACAACACATTTGCGCCGCTCGCGATTACCCCAATTGAGCACGGAGCCGATATTGTTGTTCACTCCTTGACCAAATTTATTAATGGGGCCAGTGATTTCATTGCCGGTACCGTTGTAGGGCGGGGTACTTTTATTGGCTCGCTCATGGACCTCCATACTGGGCCACTGATGCTCCTGGGACCAACAATGGATCCACAGGTGGCTCATTCAATTAGCTTGCGCCTGCCTCATCTACCGATTCGCATGATTGAGCATGCACGTCGTGCTCAAGAATTCGCTCATCGTCTTACAGCCGTTGGTGTGAAGACGGTCTATCCCGGCCTCGAAGATCATCCTGATCATGAGATCTTCCATCAAATTGGCCGGCCTGAGTACGGTTTCGGTGGATTACTTACGATCGATACAGGGACCACTGAGCTTGCCGAGAAGTTAATGGAAGACCTTCAGAACGTTGAAGGTTTTGGCTTTATGGCAGTGAGCCTTGGCTACTTTGATACCTTGATGTCGTGTTCAGCAAGTTCAACCTCCAGCGAAATGGATGAACATTCGTTAAGCAAGGCCGGTGTGACACCAGGTCTGATACGCATGTCAATTGGTTTGACTGGCAGCCTTGAGCAGCGCTGGGATCAGTTTGAGCGCTCACTCAAAAGATGTGGGCTCATTTCTGATTGATGTCCATTTGTTTATCAACAATGGCTGTTCTAGACACGTTTATCGTGTGAGACATCGATCTTCATAACCATATTGCTTTTGCAGCTCATTAAAAGCATTACCCAATTCCGTTGGAAGGGTCATAGGTGTTCCTGAATTAGTGCGTGGTGCGCTGACTTCACAAGCTGCTGCATCTAGCCAATTTTCTGGTGCCTGAATTCCAAGATGCTGTGCAATCTTTGTGAGCGTCTCTTTAGGGCTGGTCGCAAAATCTTCATATCGAAACTCGAGCATCCGATCTCCAAGCGCAGTTCGCATGCGATTGGCTTCCTGCAAACTCACTATCCACTCAAGGGCCCCTCGCTCAATGTCGTTTTGAATGTCATTGAGTGAGGACTCAAACCAACCTTGGGCACGGGCATCTCTGACCATCGCTTGCCATTTGCAATTATCTCGTCCCCACCATTGATTCCACTGTCCTTTCCAGGCAATCTTGTAATCATTGTTCACAGCAAGACGAGAAATCGATCTCACGACATTGATGCCATTACGCACAATGTGAACAAATTTTGCATCTGGCGCTAACGCATTGAGATATTCAATGCGCCATGAGTTAATTGGTGTTTTCTCGACAAGCACTTCTGGTTGGTGGCCACGGCGAAATTCTGCAGCCATACAGCGACGAAATCTCGATGTTTTTTCATTAGTAGCATCGGCAACAAAGAAAGTGCATCGAGGTGGTCCTCCAGCATCACCATAAAAACCAATCATGTCTGTCTGTGGATCGACCGCCCGCCAAAGGTAATAGGGCTCTCGGAGGTAGTAGACTTCTGGATGCGTAGCAATCAGGCGTCCCAGCACGGTTGTTCCACTACGTCCACAGCCAAGTATAAAACAGGTGTTGGGCAGATTTGAGTCATCGCGGCCACCAGCATCCTTTTGTGCTCGGCGCAGCAAGTGTCCCCATTTAATGGAGCGAGCAAAGGGCTTGATTGGTCGGAGTAGTCGGCGCATGGGGTGTTTTTAAGATGATGGAATCAACCGAAAATGTGCCAAGAGGGAACTCATCCGTGGCCATTGTAGCTACTGGCGGGTCTTCAAGTACTCAAGGTCGGACCCTCATTTTACAACTAAAAAACAATTCAACTGGCACGCTAGTTTGTGTTGATCTGGGGTCGCTATCAACACATCATTTACCTCGCTAGGGGCCTTAGTGGTTCGTAAACAAGCCAATCAGTAATCGATAGATTGGTGGCTGGACAGGCACATTGACAAGACCGTAGCGTTCATGGCACCATAGCAAATCTGGACCAGCATCTAGAGCATCGATTAAATGAGAAAAAAGGTCGTGTCATCTGTGTGTTGAACGAAGATTCAATTCTTATTGAACGGGTATAACGTGGGAGTATGTAAATGACAACGGCAAAAAGTATGACAGTGACGGTTCTGTTTGTGATGACCCTTATGTTTGGTGGATGGGTATCAGCGCCAGAACAGCCAGTTGATAGTGAACAAAATCACAATATCCAGCGCACCAGCACCCAAGATGGAGACAAAGAAGACGTTATTGAGCTGCAGTATCAAGAGCGTGGCATCATTATGGATCCGACCGTAGCCGCCTTTATCTCAAAGGCCGAGCAAGGCCCACCGCTTCAAACACTTGCGCCACATCAAGCATGGGAGAATCTCAATAAGTTGCAATCGGGATATAAAATTCCTGATGATATTGAGGTTAAGGACATGGT
>CALCOW010000405.1 GCA_937899935.1 uncultured Phycisphaerae bacterium | reverse complement strand
CGACCAGTCTTGATCCAATGCAATTGGGCCATCGAAGCCCATTTGTCGTGCCATCGAAGCGGCCTCTATGACGGTGATCTCTCTCGGAGGTTTGGGATGATAGACAGCAACAAAGCGAACACCCTTCGACTCGTACTTTTGCCGCAGCTGCTCGAGCGCGGGTAGAGATGTGTCACAAAAAGAACAGGCGTTTGTCCACCAACGATACACCGTAATCGGTTGGGTCTTTGTGTTCTCCTGACTCCGCTTAGGGGCCGTACTTGTTTCGAGCACTCCATCAAATGCGAGCGGAATCATTGCTTTACCAATAACGTCTTGGCCTCCCCTCTTTGCAGGCAAGGTTTGTACCGACTGGCGCCATTCGGGTTTTCTTTGTTGGGTCAGCGTCTGAGATCTGAGTTGGGTGATGAGTTCAACGCCTTGCTTTGGTGTGATATGAAAATCGTTAAAACGAACAACACCATCTTTACCAATGATGATGGTCCAGGGTGTTCCACCGGTGCGATACATCTGCATCACACTGCTGCGCTTGCCCGCCGCACCATCATGACCAATTGGAATTTTCAAGCCATAGCGATTGGCTGTCGAAATCGCTGCTGCTGGCGTATTTGTACCGTGGCCTTCAAAGGCTGTTTGCACCGCCAAGAAGACAACATCTTCATCACCTTTGAAGTGCTCTACAAGCTTTTGAAGCGTGGGAAAACCCCGAGAATGACAACCAGGACACCACGATTGAAAGCAGTAGAGGTAAACAACCTTACCCCTCAGTTCTTTGATTTCGGGCACCGAGGAACCATCAGGGAGCATCATCCATGCATCGACGCCGAGTGATGGCGCAGGGCTTCCAACAATGCCTCGTGACCGCACTTGCCCCTGACATGGTTCTAGAGAGATGCTTAGACAGAGCCCAAACACAATCAACATGATCTGAAGGATGCGTATCTGTCTCATCAGTGAGGGACTCCTTACTGAGCAATGTTGTTAAGCATCATAGATCGCTGGACTTGATTGACGCTGATTGAGGCTTCAAGTATGGTAGCAAGGGTGTCACCGATCCCGAGGATCAGTGACACCGATATAGGCGCCAGGGGAAAGCGGTGTAATTCCGCTACGAACGCGTCACCGTGACGAGATGTGCAAAGAGCACCACTCGAAGTCGGGCAACCTGGGATATGTCGAGTTGGTAGTCCACTCTGTAATGACACAGAGTGAATGACTGCCAGTGAATTTTTCGGCGCTGCGCGATCGGCGTCAAGATCTTGCTGGACAGGAGATGTCAATGTTATTTCGTCTTTGCGCCTTCGGCGCCTTTGTTTCTGTATTCATAGCTATTTCTGTATCAAAAGCTGAGCTTATCAACAGTTATTCCGTTGGCCTTGGCGATTCTGTGTCTTATGTGCAGATTGAATTTGATAATGATCACACTTATGTTTTCGACGTCGCTTATGTTGATGACGGAAGCGTCAATGGATGGGATCTTATGCAGATCATCGAGACCGAACTGCCAACCATTCTGTCCATGCAATATGAGACCTATTCCTGGGGAAACTGGCTCCAAGGTCTCAGCGTTGAAAATGATCACGCTTTTGGGACCGGTGCAGGCTTCCCCGATTTAGATGACTATTGGGCCTACTGGGTCGCTCCACCAGGCACTGATGCAGACTGGGAGTTCTCCTCAGTCGGCGCTGATAATCGATTGGTCTCCGATGGTTCCTGGGATGGATGGACATTCCATCCATCGGGTGCCACCCCGCCTCAGGCCATTCCTGGGCCCTCCGTACTGGCTTTGCTGCTCTTACCTGTTCTTGGTGCCAAAAGACGACGTCAATTGCCATAATCTGAGCCAGATCAGCATTTCTGACTCCAAATCGTCGCTCATATGCCCTAAGCTAGCGGTTTGGAGAAAAACCGGGGAGGGACCTTGGGCTGCGATTGGTGCGCCCACTGACCATCCTCACAACTGGAGAAAGAGTAAACATGCGATTACGTCCCCTGACCATGGCGCTGGCGCTGGCGGTAGCCGCCCTCGTAACGACTTTAGTCATTGGCCACCCAGATGATCCAAAGGCCAAGGATAAGCAGGCCAGGTATGAAGGCCCGGGCTACGTCCAAGGTGATGATATGGCTCGGTTAGGTCTGTTTGACTCTGAAAAAGTCACACTCCAAAGTTGGATCTCACTTCCAGATATTCAAGCCGCCGGTTTTGGCAGCCATGCCGCGGCCAACGACTGTTGGGGCTATGTCGACAATGAAGGTCGCGAGTACGCCATCATCGGACTCCAAAATGGAACACTCTTTGTCGAAGTGACGAACCCGAGCAGTCCAGTGATGATCGAGATGATCTCCAGTTGTTCTAGTAGCTGGCGCGACATCAAGACTTACCAAGATCACGCCTATATCGTCAGTGAATGCGGCAATGGCATTCAAGTCGTAGATCTCTCTGATATAGGAAACGGCACTGTGACACTGGTCGGCACGGTGCTCGAAGGCGGCACTGAAGCAACACATAATATCGCACTGAATCCTGAGACGGGCTACGCCTATCGTTGTGGTGGAAGTTCCAATGGTCTTCGCATCTATAGTCTTAGTAATCCGGCAGCTCCAGTCTTTGAAGCCGAGTGGAATGACAAATACGTTCATGATGCTCAGATTTTTGTGATGGAATCTGGTCCTTATGCAGGCCGAGAAATTGCTGTTTGCTCAGCAGGTTTCAATGGTGGTTTTTCAAACACCGGTATCTCAATACTTGATGTCACTGACAAAGCGAACATCCAGGTACTAACACACTATGAGTACAGTTCTCCTGGCTATTCACATCAAGGATGGTGTTCACCCGACAAGCAGCACTATTACCATGGTGATGAGTTAGACGAACAAAACAACAACCATGCGACGAAGACCAGAATCGTGGACATGAGTGATTTGACCAATCTCTTTGAGGTAGGCTCGATTCAATCGACCAACAGTTCAATTGACCACAACCTCTATTGTGATGACGTCTACATTTACCAAGCCAACTACCGAAGTGGACTTCGCATCTTTGATGCGACCGATCCACTCAATCCAACTGAAGTTGGGTACTTTGACACCTATCCAGACGATGACAGTGCCAGCTTCAACGGTATGTGGAGTAACTACCCATTCCTTCCAAGCGGCAATGTGATTTGCAGTGATATTGAACGAGGACTGTTCATACTCAAACCTGAGCTTGGCATTAGTGTGACACCAAACACCAATGTGCTTCATCTCGGCCAGTCAGGTGACACCGTCTTTACCAACGATCCAACCACCTACACGCTATCCAATGCCACAAGTGAGGCGCTGGCCTACGAAGTAAGACTTGACCAAACCAACAATATGATGACCATGAATGGTTCATTCCGGCCATTGTCTGGGACACTGAGTGCTGGTGGTTCTCTCGACCTACAAGCAGCACTGTCACGTACTGCTGCCTCGCTCGGTAATGGCACTCACACCGCGACGATTGTATTTGAAGATATCACCTCAAATCTCATTCAAACACGTGAGCATGTTCTCGAAATTGGAACCACCGGATTTGATACAGCACCAGGCACGGACCTCATCGGAGGCGGCCCCATCGGTGGACCGTTTACAACCACGCTTGACTATGTAGTTACAAGCACACGGCCCACACCAGTCGACGTCACTGTTCAGGCTGACGATTCATGGGTCACCATGAACGGTTCTTCTTCACCCGTCACTTTTACGCTTTCTGGTATTGGGGATACCCAGACCGTCACTGTTGGCATTGGGGCAGATGCCAATGGTCTACCAAACGGTCCGATCGAGTCTACTGTCTCCTTCATCGACACCACTGCTGGCGCAACGCTGGCGACACGTAATGTGATGCTTGATGTCGGAAGATTCAGTTATGCCTCAAGTGATACGCCTCTCCCAATTGAAGACAATCAGACGCTTGAGAGCGTACTTGTTGTTGCAGATGCTTACTGCATCGGTGACGTGGACTTGGAAGTTGACATCACACACTCATGGATTGGTGATCTGACGGTCCAACTTGAAAGTCCCGAAGGAACGCTAGTAACGCTTCACGATGGGTCTGGTGGTGACGCTGATAATATTCAAACCACCTACGATGACGATTCGAATCCGCCTGAAGGACCCGGCACACTGGCTGACTTCAACGGTGAATCAGCTGCTGGCAACTGGATATTACGAATCAGCGATTCGGCGTCCGGAGATCAAGGCACCCTCAATAGCTGGACCCTTAAGGTGGCTGCGTCTGGTACGAATTGTCCACCCTCTGCATTCGACCAAACAATCTCCACTGAACAAGGAACTGCGGTGCAGATCGCACTCACTGGGTCTGCTGGTTCTGGCGGCAACTTAGACTACATCATTACAAGCCTACCTATCGACGGCAGTCTGTCGGAGAGAGGCACGTCGATTTTCGACTTCCCATATGAACTTGTTTCAAATGTAGTGACCTATCAACCTCCAAATGCACAATATTCAGGCACCGATACGTTCACCTTCCGCGTCAGAGAAGGCACGAACAACTCCAATGATGCAGAAGTATCTGTCACTGTTGGGTCAGCGGGCGTCCTCTTAGTGGATGATGACGACAACAATCCAGACGTCCAGAGTTATTACACCAATGCGCTGGATGCTATGGGTGTCTCATATGAAATCTGGAACACGAACAATTCAGATGATGAACCAACCAGTGCCGACTTGCTTGGCTACAAAAC
>CALCOW010000404.1 GCA_937899935.1 uncultured Phycisphaerae bacterium | reverse complement strand
AACGTTGGCTTGGGCAGTGACATCAGTGAACTGTCCATGACCATCATTGTTCAGGAGTACGTTGGGGCCTAAATTCGTGACGTAGAGATCGGTGTCGCCGTCTTGGTCATAGTCACCGGTGGCCACGCCCATGCCATAGCCAGTGTCCGCCGCGCCGCTTGCATCACTGACATCCTCGAAGTTGCCTTGGCCGTCATTTCGATACAAGGCATTTCCAGATAAGTTGTCCGTGCCTGTGATCGAGCCACCTTGCACAAAGTAGAGGTCAAGATCGCCATCACCTTCCATGTCAAAGATCGCTACGCCACCGCCAATAATCTCAGGTAAAAGGAAATCATTGTCATGCCCTGATTGCCAACTGAAATTGAGACCCCGTTGTTGTGCAGCTTCTTCAAACCAGGGTTCCTGTTCTAATGTTTTCTTATCCGAGTGGGGGGCCTCTGTCGTAGTTGTATGCTGCTCTTGGCAGCTGCCACAGAGGCAACCCATGATGACGGTTGCCAAAAAGCAACTTGGCGGACGTTTTAATGCCAGAAGTTTTCGAATGGTTGTTCGCACGCTTGCTCTCATCATTGATTGCGGCTGAGTATTCTTTGTACCTGACCCACAAATACATTTTCTGGATCGAGTGTCTGGGCTCTCTTGAGATGGTCCAGAGCCAGTTGCCGGCGCCCCAAGTTGGCTTCTGCTAATGCTAATCCTGCCCAAGCTAGAGCCGATTCTGGATCGGCCCCAGTGGCGGCTTTCATTTGTTGGCGAGCCTCCTCATAGCGATTGCTTTGTAGAAGCACTTGCCCATACATAATGCGATCTTTGTTCTGGGTGGCTCCAAGAGAGAAAGCTTGATCCAATGCCTCCAGGGCCTCATCTGATTGACCAGTTTTGAGAAGCATCCGAGCGTTTTGAAGATATGCAGCAGGTAGATGCGGAGCGAGTTTGACAGCGTAATTAGCGTGGTTTAACGCTGGTTCGAACTGCCCCTTTTTGGCATACATGATCGACAAATTAACGTGTGTGGCCTCTGCCTTGGGGTGCGAGCGAGCGCTGGCACGAAGTATTTCGATTGCTTGGTCGATACGGCCATCGTTGGCATATGCTGCGGCCAGCGCATTGGCGACTTCAACGTCTTGTGTCCCTTGCTGTGACAGCGATTCAAGAAGGGCAATGCCTTCTCGAGTATGGCCCTCGGAAATCTGTTTCAGAGCCTTGGTGTACTGTGTTTCAAAACCTCTTTTTAAAGACAACATTGCGTTTTGCCATGGATCATTAAAGAACAGTTTGTCGCCTGTTGCTTTGGCGAGCTCAAGCGAAGCTTCCGCTGTTCGTCCAGTACGCTGATACGCCGTTCCCAATAACTGATGGAGGTAGGGGTGTCTCCAACCGTTGGCCTGGAGCTGCTCAAGAAGTTCGCATGCTGCCTGTGGATTTCCTCGTTGAAGTTCTAGTCGAGCGGTTGCCATGCGAACTTCGGGGTTATCTGGTTGATGCATCTGGGCTTTGGTAATCGCATTGGCTGCTTTTTCTGTATCTCCCGCATCAAGATGTAAGAGTGATTCTTGCAAATAAATAGGTAGATAGTCAGGTTGCAAATGCGCTGCTTGCTCTAAGTAATCCAAGCTCTTTTGCGTATCACCTTGGTCAGCCATGAGTCTGGCAAGCAAGTACCAAGCCTCGGGAATGTCTGCTTGAAGATGGAGTGTTTGTGCATACGTTTCAGTCGCAAGACGATTCAGGCCATGAGCGTGATAGGCTTTGGCCGGAGGCTGTCGACGGCGGTCTCACCCGCGCCTGCGTCCTCCTCGCCCTCCTCCTCCTCCTCCTCGTCGTCGTCGTCCTCGTC
>CALCOW010000403.1 GCA_937899935.1 uncultured Phycisphaerae bacterium | reverse complement strand
GATTTGTTCGTTTTGGTAGAGCACGCCGCAGCGATCATCAGCGGCAACGCCCGCTGGGAATCCACCGGCAATAGCCGCAAGGTAGGCCGGTTGTCGATGGGGCTCGCCGTCGAAGTGTGGGCAGGCACTTCCGGTCAGAAATCCAAGGCCATCTCGGAGCGGTGCTGAAGTATTCTTGAGATAAGAATCAGTCATTCCTGCTTCAAACCAGCAGATCATTCCGGCGCTGACGCCGCCAAGAATAATGCCAGATCGGTACGCCTCTTTGAGCACGATATGGACACCGTGCGCACGCCATATGGCGAGCATATTGACGGTATTGCCGCCGCCAACAAAAATGCAGTCGGCGCTTAGGAGGGCGGGTCGAAGTAATTCGTGTTCTCGTCGAAAAAGAGAGATCACCTCAAGTTCAGCAGGAATCTGATTGGTCCAATGGCGCATCATTTCAATCTTTTGCTCTGCATCGCCACCAGCCGTAGGGAGGAAGGCGAGTCGTGGCCTCTTTTTTCCCGTGAGGCCAGACATTGCCTGTAGAAAACGTATGCAATCACCTTCTTGAGGACATCCGCCGATCGCGAGAATGGAACGAGGCTTTTGAGGCATGAGGTGCTCCGTTGCGAACCTAGTCGTGGCTGCCGAATACCAGCTTATGGACATCGGCTTGTCGCTCCGCAGGGTAGAGGATAAACGCATGGTCACCGGGCTCTAAGATGGTGTTGCCTCGGGCAGCGAAGATCTTAGAGCCCCGCATGACCATCATGACATTGACATCTTCTGGAAGCGGGAAGTCGCGTAGTGCGACCCCAGCAGCAGGAGACTGTTCGGTGATAAGGAAAGTCTGTTGGTGCTGATCGAGCTTATCAATGGCGAGAATTTCTAGCTCGGCACCTGCTTCGCGTGGTGCATGCTGCCGAATTCGCAAGACCCTGGTGATCCAGCGAACAAAGGTCCCTGGCACGAGAGAGCTGACAACGACCACAAAGAACACCAATCCAAAGAGCTGTTTGACACTCTCGGTGTTTTCGTTTGCTGCAAGTGCTGCAAGGACCGGAATGATGGCCAGGATAATGGGTACGGCGCCGCGCAAGCCTAGGAAGCTAATCGCAAAGCGTTCATTCCAGTTATAGCGGAATGGTAAGAGGCAGAGAATCACTGAAGCGGGGCGAGCAACAATAGCAATGAAGAGACCCAGTAAGGTGCCGGGTATTGCAACAGAGCCGAAGCTGCTGGGCCTAACCAGCAGGCCAAGCATAATGAACATCGTGATCTGACTCAGCCAAGCCAGTGCATCATGAACTCTAAGAAGAGATGACTTAAGTGGTAAGTGGCCGCTGGCAGCGGTGATGCCAGCCACATACACAGCCATAAAGCCGCTGCCTGAGAGAAGCGATGCCATGCCGTAAGAACCCAGCGCCATCGCCACGGTGCGAACGGGATACAAGCCAAGCATTGGAAGGCGAATCCAATTCATGATTTTGCGTTGACAAAAACCGACAAACAGGCCAACCGCAGCGCCAATGACGAGCTCACCGGCAATCTGTAAAACCAGCCACCATGACATCGATGCATGGCCCAGGATCCATTCCGTTAGGGCAATGACCAAAATGAAAGCGACGGGATCATTCAGCCCAGATTCCAATTCAATAGTGGGCGTGACCCGACCTTTCAGGCGGAGCCCTCTTAAGACCGCAAAGGTTGAGGCGGCATCAGTTGAAGCAACAATGGCGCCAAAAAGCAGAGCGTATTTCCAGGTTAATAAACCAAACCATCCAAAGACAAAGAAAGCGCCGGCCGCGGTAGCCGCGGCGACTCCAGCGACCCCAGCAGTGGCCAAGACGAC
>CALCOW010000402.1 GCA_937899935.1 uncultured Phycisphaerae bacterium | reverse complement strand
TATTACATTTAACTCAGAGTCGCTTCGTAGTGCCTTTGACATATGGCAGGTGCCAGTTGGAATTGCGGCAGGGCTGTGTCTCGGGAAGTCACTTGGTGTATTTGCTACGGCATGGTTAGCTATTAAGATAGGAATAGCCAAATTGCCTCGCGGTTCTTCTTGGGGACATTTGTTTGCGATTGGCGCACTGACGGGTATTGGCTTTACCATGAGCCTCTTTTTGGGAAGTTTGGCTTTTACTGATTCAGCAGCGCACGAGGATGCAATGCGCATTGGTGTTATTGGGGGTTCGATTCTCTCGGCGATACTTGGTATCAGTAGTATGGTCTTGGCAGGCCAGCCACTAGCCGATCCCGAAGAAAGTGGTACAGCATCCGAAATACAAGAATCATCCCATTGACTGGAGGGCAGGGGGTGTTAACCACACTCTCAATCTGGTGCGTTCTGTTTTGATGTCTGCTGTTGATTGGTTTGTGATTGCATTCGTCTTTGTGCAAGACCACCAAAAACAGTTGCAGGTATGAACACGATCATGAGGGTGAATCGCCCCCATGTTGGGAAGGGGGCGGCTTCTCGTGCAAGTGGTTCAAAGAGCACAATTAGTGCAACGCCAAGTAAGAAGCTTCCTGCCAAGCCAAAGTCTGACGCGATCACGGTGGTGATGTAACCACCAATGATGCTACTGATGACCGCAGCGGCAATAGCAAGGAACACCGCACTCGTTGTTGCAACTTCCTCGCCAACGGGTGGTTTTTCGGGCAGCATGGCCGCAAATATTGTCCCAAGGAACATCCACACAATGAGTGTTGCCACGATCCCTATGAGTAAAGCAACAGCGACACGGATTGTCTGATAGGCGTTTTTTTCTGACATCGGTAGGGCAGTATTATCGATGGTTCTCAGAAAGAGTGCTTTCTTTGTGAGCAGTGGCCCCGATGCGGGCGAAGTTTCGGGCATTATTGTGGAGCGACTCTGAGGCCCGGCCCACACGAACGATGGTGGCATCAGATGGATAATGATGTCCAAATTTGAATGTGCTAAGCAGTCCTAGTGGGTCAATATTGGATGCAGTCTCTTAGATTCCAATTCTGACTCGATTAGCGCCAAATACTGGGCTAAATATCTCGATAAATACCCCAAATTACGTGATCGTTTCGGAAAACGTCAATGTTGTGAGGCGCTAAGCTCAAAACAGAATGACTACCTAAATATCTCTTAAACAGCTATTTACGAATGGATCACCATCCACAGATGGCCATAAAGATCCAACATAATTCACGTAGTATGACATTTTTGCGCCTTTTCGCCGTTGGGTTGCGTAGATTAGGACCAAGAGATGTCCACTACGGGTTCACAAATCGAGCTTGTCGTGTGTGCACTTCTCGGGGGAATTCTGGTTCTATATCTGGTCAGTTTGACGGGTATAGCGCTTGGCAGGCAGCGGTTATCGAGATCCGCTCATGTTAACCTTCCGAAGTGTCGTCGCTGTGGGTACGCCATCTCGGATGTGACAGCTTCCAAATGTTCAGAGTGTGGTTCTTTGCTGGTAGAGGTTGGTCTACAGAAGCCGGTCAGCAGGAAGAAAATTGGCTTGCCGTTGAGGTTTGGCGCGTGGACGCTGATATCGCTCAGCCTGGTATGGCCAGTGAACGAGGTGCTCTCTTCTTCCGATCATGGAATGGCCACCGGTTGGTGGGAATCTAGCTTCCTATTATCGCAAGATGACATGAGGTATAAGTCGCGGGCTATTCAAGATCCTGTGCGTGTAAGTTTGATGTGTGCAGCGGTTGGGAAAATGGGCGCTTCGGTGCTACCAAACCGTGTACTTCTGATCATCGATCGACCAGGACATACAGCTCAGGCGCTTAAGATCGACGCGCGTGCCGGACGCGTTTGGTCCTCAGACCTTGATTGGTCTTATCAGGGGCCGGGACAGTTGTTTTCGCTTTCTTCAATTCTAGAGAGCATTAAGCGGGTCTATCATGGGAAAACGGAATGGTCCGCCCAGGAAACACGCGTACTTAAAAAACAGGCGACGTTCATCTACGACTTCATTGCTTCACTGCAAGCGGTTAAATTTGATCCACTTTCGTCAATATCGCCTTGGCCGCACCCCGCGACTTTCGAATATCCCGTCTTAGAAGATGGCACGGGCCAACGGGTTTGCCACCATAAATTTTCATGGCTCACGACCGCGTCTTGGCTGATCACCGGAGTCCTGTGGTTGGGTGGTCTCCACCTTATCTGGTATCGCCCCATCGCCTAATTTTCATAGCATCACTGAGCCGGTCAGGCCGATCTGAGTGCTCTGGCATTTTGGTGTGCAGCTTTGGGGCGCGTGGCCTTGTTAGGACTTTGCTTGTCAGCATGGCTGGAATCACGATCTGCGTCTTTTGATGAGTCCAACTCAATCAACTGCCGAAGTTTTCGGAGTGAAGACATTTCTATTTGCCGAACACGTTCCCGGGTGAGTCCCACAATTTCACCAACTTGACGTAAGGAGAGCGGTGCCGTTCCTTCGAGTCCATAGCGAAGGCGGACAATCCTCGCTGAGCGTTTATCCAGGAGATAGAGGCAGTCCCTCAGGCGGGATTGTTGTTCATGATGCTGAGCGGTTTCTTCGGGGCGCAAACTGCGGTTGTCTTCAAAGAGATCAAGAATGCTTGTATGGCTGTTGCTTGGGTCAACGGGTCTTGTTGCAGCTCGCTGATTGATCCTTAATACACGATGCACCATTTCCATTTTGTTTGGGTCTATTTCAGCAGCAATAGCGAACTCGGTCGGCGTCGGTGTTCTGTGTAAGTGATGTTCAAGACGATCATAAATGGATCGCCATCGTGTAATACGTTCGATCAGATGGTTCGGAAGACGTATAGGTGGGCCCGCGGTATGTATGACGCGTCGAATAGATTTCTTTATCCACCATGT
>CALCOW010000401.1 GCA_937899935.1 uncultured Phycisphaerae bacterium | reverse complement strand
CCAAAAATAGGAAACCAAGGCGATAATCAAGATCGATAACACCCCTCCAGCAAAAATACCGTGATAACCAAAGAGGTAATCTCCCAATATCGCAAAAGGTATCGATAAAAATATCATTTGGCAGACAGACATAATAAAAGGCGGCCCAGGTTGCCCCAACGCATTGAAACTCGACATACAGTTAGACATTACTCCCATCAATCCCATACCCAAAGGCACTATCATGAGATAGACAGTTGCCGCATCAATCACTTCCTGATCGCTATTGACCAATGATATAACGAAGGGCCCAAGCACAATAAGAACCAGGTAAGAAAAAACACCCCACGCTAAAGCGAATAAATTCCCTATACGCAGCGATCGAGTGACCCTTTTAAAATATTTAG
This sequence comes from uncultured Phycisphaerae bacterium, assembly GCA_937899935.1. Lineage (GTDB taxonomy): Bacteria > Planctomycetota > Phycisphaerae > Phycisphaerales > SM1A02 > JAQWNP01. The sequence continues at coordinate 923 of CALCOW010000401.1, read as the reverse complement.
CCCCCCAATTCTGACCAACAAAGGGCGCGACACTCATTGAAAGAGCCCACATGACCATCGCGAACATTGTTTCGATGCGAGACGCCACACTGAAGCCTGCCACAACTACAGCACCATGACCGGCGAGCAGGCGAGTAATCACACTCATCGAGACGGGTCCGATAATATTCGATAAGATCGCAGGCAATCCAACATGCATAATATCTCTTGACGACTGCCAGAAATTGTTGAGATCAAATATCAACAGATCATCTTTGTAGACGTAGTAAACATACATCAGAAAACTCACGGTGCGTGCCGCTACGAAGGCTATCGCCGCTCCAGCCAAACCCATCTGAGAAAACCCAAAAAGCCCAAAAATAAAAATCGGCCCAAGAGCGACTTGTAGAACAGCACCAACCACCATTAAATAGCCAGGCTTCACGGCATCGCCCGCCGCTCGCATTAGGGTTGAGCCCACCATGGCAATCGCAAAAAACGGAACACCAAGCAGCCACACCCTCATGTATGCCACTGACATATCTAGAATCTCGCCCTTCGCCCCGAGAAGGGAAAAAATATCCTGGAGGAACAACGCCATAAAAAGAGTAATCAAGGCTACAAAGGCCAAGACAAGAACAAAACTGTGCGTGATCAAAGCTTTGGCTCGTCGCCATTCACCACTCCCGATACTCCTTGCAACAACCGAGGAAGCGCCAATCCCCAACCCCATCATCATACCCTGCAAGCCCATCACCACAGGGAAGGTAAACCCAAGAGCGGCCAGCTCTTGAGTCCCGACGTTTCCGATGTAAAGAGTCTCGATGAGATTTGCGCTCATCACCGCAACAAAACCAAGCAGCATGAATCCGGTTAACCGCAATAGATGCTGATACTCTGACCCAACGGTAAGGTCCTGGCCTGCACGAGCACTGGAACCGGCT
>CALCOW010000400.1 GCA_937899935.1 uncultured Phycisphaerae bacterium | reverse complement strand
ACAGATGTATGTATCTGAGTTGTCCACATAACAGCATGCTCCAACTTTGACAAAAATAGCGGCAAGATACAGATCTAGATCTCCATCATTGTCATAGTCACCCCACGAGACACCTCGGGTATGCCTATTTGAATTTAGAGGTGGCGTTGCATTCTCGATGAAGGTTCCACCATCATTTGAATACATACTGTTAATACGTACAGATTCATTATGTGGGGTTCCGTCAACACTATCACCATTGCTTACGTAGAGATCTGGATCACCATCATTGTCATAATCACAGAAGCTCGCACCGCGACCGGTCCCGTCATTGGCAATAGGTCCAACATCAGTCATCTGTTCGAATGTGCCATCACCGAGATTGCGAAGTAGACGGTTGTGATCAGACCATCCCTTTGTGGAAATATAGAGATCAATAAATCCGTCCTGATCGTAATCGCCCCAGGTTGCAGCTCTGGATATTTTTCCGTCGTTGAGGATTGGTTCACCATTGGTGATATCGGTAAAACCAAGTAATCCATCATTGCGAATCAAATGACTATCACGACTCTGAGCAACGAACAGATCTAGGTCACCATCATTATCAATGTCAGCCCAAACACTTCTTCCAGAATAGAATTCACCTGGCGGTGTTAAAGCATCGGTCGTGACGATTGTAAAAATGTCATTCCCATCGTTGCGATAAAGGCTATTTGGCTGTGCCCACTGGGTGAGATAAAGATCCGGATCACCATCCTTATCAAAATCAGCCCACGATGCACCTCTGGTTCGACCGTCCATCACAGCCATGGGGGTGACATCTGTCCATTGGGAGGTCGTTTCATCGGCGTTCAGACAAGCTGTATGTAGGGTTAACACAGCGCCAGCAAAGGCCAATAAATAGCGGGGTTTGGAAATCAACATCTTCCTTTGGATCACCTGATACCCTCAATCATTTACAGCTTAATGAGGGGCTGTGCATTTGGACGGTTTGAACTCAGAGAGTTCATACGTCGCCATAATTCCAACCTTCTCATTTTGTGAAAGCAGTCTCTCCCTCGCAGAAAGACCCATGCCAAGCAGGGTCTCAACGCTCAGGGCTGATTATAGCAGTCTCAGACCCCATATCGATACCAAAAAATCGGTATCAGTAGGGATATCCTTCTCGACTGTCCGATTAAGCTCGCACACGACGGAATCGCCCCAGAGGGTGCAATTTTTACGCATTTTATGCGTCACTCAAAGTCCGGGGCGGGGCTGAGAAGTAGCTGATTCACAACGAAAACTGAGCGTAGAAGAGGGGGGGGCATTGTGCTGCTGAGAGTGCTCGGGTTGGTCTCTCTACAGTCGTTGAGAGCATCGATACCACACCGCTAATTCGTTGCGCATGGCGCTCCAAAAGTCAGGAGCAGCACGGAGAAATCTCCAACATCCACCTGGCCGTCTCTGTTGATGTCTGCTTGGCAAGTTGGGCCAACGCATCCCCAACCAATCAACAACAGTGAGAAGTCACCAATCTCAACAAGACCACTGTTGTTGAGGTCTGCTGGACAACCGACGGTATCACATTCATCAGGAATACCATTTGAGTTGATGTCGATACTGGTCTGATTCAGAATGTCACAGAAATCAGGCACACTGTTTCCATTGCAGTCTTGACTGTCATTCTGACTAATATCACAGACATCAGGCACCCCGTTGTTGTTGCAGTCATTGGTGCCTATTGAATCACTACATGCTTCGCATGGGGGTGTTACATTTCGACGGATGGAGAGCAGGCCGGTTGAAGCGCCACTGGCTGTTGGATGGCCTGCAAGAACATCGGGGCGTTCATCAGCATCAAGGTCAACAAGCAGAACCTCAGCGACAACTGCGGTCATCGGCACCGCAATATTGGAAAAACTCAGGTTGTTATTCTCATTAATAAGCATTCTCATGTTTCGATCGCCAACATGGCCGACCATGAGATCAATATCACAATCATGATCTAAATCTGCAGCGGCGACGGTATGAGGTGCCACACCCGAATGGATGATTTCTACGACTTCAAATTCGCGCCGCCCTTGGTTTTCAATAATCCAGGTTTCGCCAGATTTGTCGGGATCCATAAACATCGCAACTGCAATGTCCTGATCTCCATCATCATCGAGATCGGCGAAAACTAGTGATCTGGGTTTGAGTCCGACTTCAATGGCGACTGAGTCGGTAAACACACCATTGCCATTATTAAAACGCAGTTCGATGGTGTCATCACCTCGACAAGCAACACCGATATCGGGTTGTTCATCACCATCAAGATCGCCGATAGCGATGTCCCGTGGTTGAGCGGGAATACTATAGGCGATCACCAGTGAGTAAGTGTGGTTCCCATTATTACGGTAAACTTGTAGCCTGCCACTTGCGAGATCCGAGCTACTCGTGGCAACAATATCCATCAAACCGTCATTGTTATAGTCGAAGGCATCGATTGCGGTTGGCCCATTTAATGTGCTAAGTGAATACGTAGAAAAGTTAGCGGAGCCATCATTCACAAATACGGTAAAAGAATCTGAATTCCAGTTTACAGTGACAAGATCCATGTCATCGTCATTGTCTAGATCAACAGCAACAATGCCTCTGGGATATGAGTCACCTTCTGGTAGGTTGATGTGTATGGGCTCGCTGAGTACTCCACCTTTTGTGACAAGAAAAATTGAGATGCTTCCCAGGCCTTGATCGCCGCCAGCTCGATTCGCGGTTACGACATCACCGATCCCATTCCCATCAAGATCAACGTGAGTTAAGGTCGTCGGACTATTTTCGGGATATAAAGCTTCGACACCCTCAAAATTTGGAGTGGTTTGAGCCGCAGCGACATCTGGGATTGCAGTCGCTGCAATCGTGATCATGATCACTGATATTCTGATCCACCAATACAAAAATCGCCTCTTTCACTCATAGGATGGTTGGGTTCCACCGTGTGGCGCTTTCATCCCCGATACTCGCCGCTGTAAGAGTGGTGCCAATCGCCGTCATTACGAGCCCTACTCCTAAAAT
>CALCOW010000399.1 GCA_937899935.1 uncultured Phycisphaerae bacterium | reverse complement strand
TGACATCGATTTAAGTGCAGCAATTCCGCTATCCAAGAGTCTGCCGAGCTCGTCCTGATTCTCAAAGAACACAGATGCCATCATCATTGGATCAGGTTCTTGATCCATACTTCCAATATTCTCTACATACACACGTCGAGCCAACACAAGCAACTCAATAATTGAGTCCAACAGACTATTCCAAGCGCTGGTCGTCGTAAGTCCCATCTCTTCGTGATAAGCCAGCAGCGGAACTTCGAGTCGGGAACGTTCATCTTTGCTCAGTTCAAGCTCTGTCAATACATCAGCAAGATTGACAGTGAACTCTGCAGAGCCACCGAATCCCATCCCATTCGTTCGAAGGCCATCTGATAATTTTTCTGGCAGATAAAGGGAGACACCGCGGCGCAACCGAGCTTGTCGAAGAGGAAAATAGGTCGATTCAACTCCAAGTACTGTTGCCACGTTGTCAAAGAAAGTCTGATCAACGAGTACCATCCCATCAAAGGCCTGCCGACCGTCTTTAAAAAGCCGACGCAACTCTTCTTCGGATGGAACAACACCTCCTTGAAGGCCAATACCAATGCCAATCATACGACCAGCGAACGGCATCACCTCGGTATTACGATAATTGTTAAACTCATCTCTGTAATCTGCATAAAGCCCTTGTATGAGTTCTCGTTGGACTTCATTCAAATCCAGGTTGTTAATCAACCGCCCAACATCTTCTCGAGAAATTGGTTGAGGCAATATTGCCGCGATATCGCTGATCGACGGTGCTCCTCCAGAACCTCGTTCATTTCGCGGCGAATCAACACCTTGATAACCATCGGTCCCACTCTCAACCTCAACACCACCAGAATTCTCTGTTGGCCCAACCACCGTCATTTCAACAGTGTCATGATTATGGCTTGACGCAGTGGGTGCTGTTTCAGCTTCGGCCGAATCCACTACGACAAATCCTTCTTCAGTCACAATTGGCCCTTCTGCGACTGCAAGTTGCTCTGCGTTCCTATTAAAGAACTTGACTTTCGATTCTTGATAGTCCTCCCACCGATCACCAAGCACCAACTTAAGCTCAGCTCTTACTTGTTTGTGATATTCATCTTGCCCATCTCTTAGATCATTCAATTTCAATTGATCTTCAGACGGTTCCTCGCGATCAAACCAATCGAATCGCGAACTTCCAGCAGATTTTCTGTCTAATCGCACCATGCGATCAATTGCCGTATTACTGTTATCCAAAAATTGATCTGTCAGCGCGGTGATTTGCTCATTTTTCTCTGGTTCGAGATCATTCATTGCCAGCGCTGCTAGAAGCTCATCGTAAACACGATTTTGTGAACCCATCACACCATAGTGCGCCCGGTTCACATATGAAAACTTGAGCTTTGTAGCCGATGAAACGGGAATCACTTCTTGAATTCGTCGAATAGTGGCTTCATTAATATCATTGAGACGAGAAAAATCGTCTTGATACTGATCATGAATATCTTGTGCGGCCGTCTGCAGTCCGATGACGAAGGCCTCCATTTCTTCCTTTGATGATGGCCCCCCATCTCCTGGTAAATTCACCGTGGAAAGCGCTTCAACCATGGCCTTATTAGACTCCTGACCTATGGTCATCAACCTGCGATAGTGAAGTGTTATGGATTCCTCATACTCAGCTAAGATCGGATCTATGGCCAATCGTTCTGCATCTGTTATGGATACGAATCGGATGAGCGAGCTGAGATCGACGCTAGTACGCATCGGCATGGACATGTTATTCGATAAGACAGCATCCAGTCGTTTACGCTCACGTCGATTTTTGGCCCGAGGCAGTGAACTCAATTGCTCATCAGTTAAGCTTGCACTAATCGCATCAAAGAACTCATTGTCTCGCCTTTGTATTTGAGTAAGCACTTTTCTTTGCTGACGCTCAAAATCATCAAACTGTTCCATATTGGGAACAGTGCCGGCAAACTTCAGCATGTCGGCCATCGCATCATTAATTTCATTGGCACGTAGATCTCTCATGGAAGCGAGATACAAGTCATGTGGATCTTGCAGCGCCATACGTTGATCTGAAGAAAGTCCAAGAAGATCTGCATATTCCATTAATTCTGAGTGGCTTATTGGATCCGGAAACATTCCGAATGTGCCCTGCCCCTGCGAAGGACGAACAAAAACCAATAATGCGAGCACAAATACAGCGAACATACTGACCATTGGTTTCATTGAGACACTCCTTCAAATTGCTGTGACAACAAGAGTTCCACGTATCATAGGCCATCAGCAATTAGTTGAGTTCATTTGCAGATTTCATGCTCTCGATCACAAGTTGCTCAGACACGGGAAAAGGCATGTTATGGATAGTCTCCTCAGGGGCCACGGCACCCTGAGCAATTATTCGCAAATCGCCATCTGAAATTTCATCGAGACCTAGATCTGCAAAAGTGGTCGGCAGACCAACGTCTTTACAGAATGTTGTGACTTCTTCTAGAAGTGCTTTATCAGCTTGTTGCATGATGAGCTGTGTAATTGTTCCAAAGGCAACCTTTTCGCCATGCATCATCTTGTGTGTCTGGGGCACTCTCGTGAGACCATTGTGTATAGCGTGTGCCGCTGCAAGACCACCTGACTCAAATCCAAGGCCTGAGAGCAGCGTGTTTGCCTCCACCACATGGTCAAGTGCCTGAGATACCTCATTCTTTTCTATTGAGACACAGGCTGCTCGACCATATTTCATGAGCGTATCAAAGCAGAGACGAGCCATGTTTACAGCGGTCTGCAATGCGGCTCCACCACGGGTATTAAGAGCGCCAGACTTTTGACAAGCTTCAGCTTCAAACAATGTGGCCAGCGCATCGCCCATACCTGCGACGAGATGACGTTTCGGCGAGTGCGCTATGAGTGTTGTATCTACCAATACAAGATCTGGATTACGACCATAAATACGATAACGATCGTAAGAGCCGTCTTCTTTGTATAAGACAGAAATTGCGCTGCATGGAGCATCAGAAGATGCAATTGATGGGCAGCTAACAACACTTGCACCAAGATCTGCTGCTGCTGCTCGAGAGGTATCAATAACTTTGCCACCACCACTACCAATAACAATCTTGGCCCCAAGGCTATGTCCCTTGGCAGTCACGCGATCGATCTCTAGGCCAGTACATTCACCGCCAAAATGATGGATGTCGTATTTATATCCAGCTTGAGCCAGTGATCTCTCCCAGAGATCACTGAGCTGCGATGCGGCATTCCGCCCAGCAACAATCAACACTGGCCCCTCAAGGCCCAGTATCTGCAACTCTTGGCCCAGCATACTAGTTACGCCAGCGCCCTGCGTATATCGACTTGGACTACAGAAAATAGAGCGGTGCAAGGTGATCTCCTCTCGTAAGGCGACAAATGGGCGAGCCCAGTCTGCCTGCCTCCATGGTACCTGCCTTGGCGTGTTATGATCTGAGGAACAGCATTGTCGGGGCTGCCCGCCTGATAGCGAGCAGATAAGTTAGATGTTTTTTAGTGAGGTTCAGTATGCGATCCAAGACCATTATTACGACCACTATTGTTTCCGGCGCCCTCTTCCTCTTTGGTTGCGACGACCAGCAAAAAGCTCAGTTGGATCAGGCTGGTGACGATATCGTAGACAGCGCCAAGAACGTGGGTGATTCGACATCGGAAGAAGTTGACAAAGTTGTTGAGCCCTCAAACAACTGATTAGTTCCCCTACAAAAAATGTGGGAAGTCAGTTTACGCGAATAGTTTGCTGTCGCAAGAGGTGAAGCGTGCCGACTCGATGCCTCATAGTTGTTGCATTTGTCGCTTTCTGCATGACATGTTTTTCATGCGAGTTAGTCGGACCAGCAAGCGTTAAGGCTGGGCGGCCGCGCTACAATCACATCATCGCGAAGACAGCCGATGAGCAAACCCTACTCAACCTTGTCAAGCTGCGTTACGCAGAGCGTCCAACGATGCTGGATGTCTCGAGTATTTCTTCGAGCGTTAACTGGGGCGCTGGTATTGGTGCAAGTGGCGGCATCACCAGAAATCCAGAGCTTGGCTATGTCTCTGGATCACTCAATTACTCTGAAACCCCTACGATTACTTACACGCCGCTTCGTGGCGAGAACTATGTACGTCAGATCTTGTCACCACTACCCATTGACAGCATTGTGCTGTTGATTCAATCAGGCTGGCCCGTCGACCATGTCTTGAGACTCACGGTCCAAGAAATCAATCATCTTAGAAATCTTAGTGTTTCCTCTTATATGGACCAATCTGAGCAAGCGCTCATTAACGAGTTTGAGATCGGAAGAGCGTCGTGTAGGGAAAGAGTGTA
>CALCOW010000398.1 GCA_937899935.1 uncultured Phycisphaerae bacterium | reverse complement strand
ATAGAGATAATTGAATGGTGTCTAGGGAGATCCTAGAACAACTGTAAGGGGAAGGTGCGTCATTACCATAGCCCCTCTTGAACCCATGGCCCACGAACGTTTTCTCCATCGACTGATTGGTAATTCATCTCCCAACCAGTCTGCCCCCCTTCAGCAATGTAGGTCATGCGTGCTTTATCACCGGCATCCGAGTTATTGTCACCTGTAAAGAGATAACCGTAACGATCAAACGCCAACTCTTGCGGGTTCCGGAGCCCGTAATAAAAGACCTCTAAATTGGAGCCATCTGGCTCACACCGAAAAACGGCACCAGCACGTGGATCCGCAAACCTCTGCCCTTCCTTGCTTACGACGTTGTAGCCACGATCGCCAATGGACCAATACAGGCGTCCATCGGGACCCCAAACCAGACCATGCATGTCATGACCTCGTAGCGCGTCACGAACACCAAATCCAGAATGAAGAGATGTACGCTGATCGGCAACACCATCATCATCATCATCCTGGAGCTGCCACAAGTGAGGTATGCAGGTGTACCAGACCATTCCATCACGAGTTATTAAACCAGCACCAGTCCCATCCAATGGTTCATCAAAACCATCGGCGAAGATGGTCACTGTGTCTGCGATGCCATCATGATCAGTGTCTTCGACTCTGCGAATTCGGTCTTCTTTCTCGGTATACCAGTTCATGCCGTTTTCGCGTTTGTGAGCCCACTTCTGATACTTGGCAAGTCGGTCTTCGACTGTTTGGGCCGCAAGATCATCGAGCAGCCAATATGGCTGACTGCGATTGTCTTCAACACCATGCTCCTGGCGAAATGATTCTGCGACTAACACTCTCCCCTGCTCATCAATACAGAAGGAAACCGGATCCATCACCATTGGTGTACTTGCCCATAGCCGGCAACTCACGCCTTCGACCGCCTGAACACCTGCTAGTGGATCGATCGCCTGTTCTGGTTCTGGTATTGGTTCTGGTATTGGTACAGGAGCTGATGGTGTTGCCTGACTCTCTTGTTCAATAGCAGAAAACAAAGACGTACTGTTGCAGGCAATTAGCAGCAGGCTCACCAGCAATTTACTAGACACGTTTCCTGCCTCGCACATTTATAACAAGATTGGTTGCACTACATTTCCATGAACATCAGTCAAACGATAATCACGTCCTTGGTGACGATGAATCAGTTTCTTATGATCTAATCCAAGTAGGTGAAGCATGGTGGCATGCAAATCGTGAACATCAACAGGATTTTCAACGATGTTATATGAGTAATCATCGGTCTTCCCATAAGAAATGCCTGGCTTGATACCACCACCCGCCAACCAGATCGAGAAACATCGCGGATGATGATCTCGGCCATAGTTCGTCTCCGTCAACGCACCTTGACAATAAACAGTACGTCCAAATTCACCCGCCCACAGTACCAAGGTATCGTCAAGTAACCCCCGCTGCTTCAGATCCTTCACTAAAGCTGCTTGAGCTTGGTCAACAGCTTTGCATTGACTGCGAATCTCGGTTGGCAAGTTTCCATGTTGATCCCAACCACGCATGTACAACTGAACAAACCGCACTCCTCGCTCCGCCAACCTTCGTGCCTGCAAACAGTTTGCTGCAAAAGATCCAGGCGTACGTACATCTGGCCCATACATTTCCAGCGTAGATTCAGATTCATCAGAAATATCAGTCAATTCTGGAACAGACATTTGCATTCGGTAGGCCATCTCGTACTGCGCCAGCCTGGCTTGTACATTTGGATCGAGGCTATGCTGAAATTCGTCATGATTAATGCGTTCGACTAAATCAAGCATCCGACGTCGATCTTCGCGTGACACACCATCGGGGTCTCGCAGATAGAGAACGCTATCACGCCCAGCGCGAAGCTTACATCCCTGATGCTCACTGGATAAGAACCCGCTGCCCCAGAAGCGAGCACTCAATGCCTGCATGTTTCCTTTACCTTGTGTGATCATGACCACAAAGGTTGGCAGATCTGAGTTCATACTGCCCAGACCATAACTCATCCAAGAACCAAAACACGGACGGCCTGGTTGCTCGGCGCCTGTTTGGAAGAAAGTAATACCGGGCTCATGATTAATCGCCTGCGTATGCATCGAATGAATAAAGCAAAGATCTTTAGCAATACCAGCTGTATGCGGAATCAACTCGGACAGCATCACGCCATCTTGGTTGTTGTCGTAACGACTGAATGAGAACATTGAGGGCGCAACTGGAAGACGATCTTGGCCACTGGTCATGGTCGTAATGCGCTGACCATCTCGAATAGAATCTGGCAGATCAGAATCAAACTGCTCTCGAAGTTTTGGTTTATAGTCAAAGAGATCAAGTTGGCTCGGCGCTCCCTCCATATGGAGGTAGATCACGCGCTTTGCCTTGGGTGCAAAGTGGGGAATTTTTGCCAATAACTGGCCTGGTGCGGTTGCGGGGTCAACTGCGGGCACCTGAGCTGACGCTCGAGACACAAGAGAACCCAAGGCGAGCGATCCAATGCCTGCTCCCATCGTCGAGGCAACTTTTCCAAAAAATCTCCGACGTGTGATATTGCGAAGATATTCCTCCAGAGGATCTGCACAATCTTGTCGAATTGGTT
>CALCOW010000397.1 GCA_937899935.1 uncultured Phycisphaerae bacterium | reverse complement strand
ACTACTTCCAAAGAAAAAGAGTACATAGGCAGCGATTAAGCAACTACACGCCAAGAGCATTGTTCGCCGACGGCCTAACGCATCGGAAAAATATCCCGAAGGAACTTCAAAGATCACCACTGCCAAAAAGTAGATTGCTTCAAGACGTAGTGCGTCGGTAAGTGAAAGGACCGAAGTAAAATACAGAAAGAAGATGGGCAGCCAAAACAAGGCATGAAAAAGTAGCGCATACCAGACGTACAGTCGCACATTGCGATTCATTGAACCTTCAATAGATGCCGCAACCATAACAGTGCCCTCAGCAAGCGAATGCACAAACACAGCAAGAAACGAGGCGCGTGTACCCCCGTGCCACCATACACAGGGTGCGGTAAACACCACTCTATTATGACATGGCCAAGCGATTCAGGTGCGATGATCTACGGTGCGTCTGGCCCTGGAGCAGGCGTTTTGGCAACCGGTTGTCGTTCCAAACCAGGTGGTGGAATTGGCTTTGGGTAGCCGCCGATCTGGCGGTGAATAAAGTCAGGTGCGTTGACGATCATTCGTTCCTTAAACCGGTGAACCGTCACCCATACGTCCTCGTGGGAGGGTCCGAAGATCTCTGAAGGTAGATCCGTTTCACCATTTTGTCCTGCACGGGCGTCATGATGCGATCCAGGATGAATAAAGCCCTTGTCAAACTCCACCCAGTCGCTTGACGTTGCCTGCTGGCCACCGACGCTCCCTTCTCTTTGGGGCACAATATACCAGTGGCCAGGCTCGATCATGCTACTCATCGCGTCATAGAGTTCCTTGGTGACGTCATATTGATCGGACACATCTTTTCGTGGAGCCCCGCTCGCCTCCTGGTTTTGACTTTCATACAAAAGATTATCAGACCGGTTCAACGAAATTTTCATGGAAGCACCAAAGTCATGGGGTTGGTTGATCAGTTCAGTCACGTCATAGATGCGCCGTTCCATCGCCGCCTTCCTCGCCAGCCGTTTCTTGGTTCCCACCTCAACAAAACCCTTGCGAATCTGCCAGGTCACTGGCTGAACATCTGATGCCTGTTGCACGACGACCTCTATGAGATCAAGTACCGGTGTGTCCGTGACGTTGGCATAGATCTTGAAGTCTGGATTCAGACCCGAATCATCTTCATCTTTGTTATACCGAGGAATCACCGGCACACCAATGGCATTGCGAAGCTGTACAAGTGCTTGTTCAACGGGCACACCATCCCAACGGACTGTGACTCGTGTGTACATGAGGCGTCCCAACATACGTTGAAGTTCGTCATATTCAGACTTGATCTCAACTGGCCCAGCACCCTTCACCCAATGTTGGGCGCTGGTGTCCATCACTTGGGCTTCGCCGCCACCACCCTGCGTGACGGTCATCGCTGGTGTGGCCGACTCAGTCTCATCGGTTTGCCCAACAACCAATGAAGGTACCGCCACCGAACAGGCCAGAGAAATAAACAGGACGTGCACATTCATTGTTCGCTCCTTGCTAAGTGAGCAGGCTGCAGAATCTCGGCCCGCCTATGGCTGACTTGAAACCAACACCCAACGTTGTTTGAGTGGTTGATCCTGACCCTCAATTCGCTGGGTCTGCTCCACCGTCAGCGTACGATCACCTACTCTCATATACGCCATCCGAGTGATGGTTGCTGTTGGCGATCCCTCAAAAATAACTTCTTTTGGTCCCCTCACACGCCCCTGCAGCGTCTCGACGGGTATCCGATCACCCATCAGAGTTAGGGACAGCCCTTGGCCAACCTGGCGTATAACCAACACAGACTCATCCTGCAGCTTGCCGCTCTGAACCGAAAACCGCCGGACCGCACCAGACATGTGATTGCCAGTGGGCGCCACCCACGTTTCACGAATGATCTGGTCACCCTGCGTCGTAGACCATGTTCCAGCGAGCCAACTGGTCGGAAACGTCTGCTGCGTTTTGGAGAGTTTGGCAGGCTGCGATGCGCAGCTGGTGATGACCATCAGCAGAAGGAGCGGCGCGACATAGTGACTCAACCGCATTGTGATTTCTCGGCGGATGAAGATGTATCTTACTCCGTTGTGTCTTCAGCTTCACCAAGTCTTCGGGGATGACGTTGGGAATAAATCTGAAACTTGTCTGGCGTATCCGTATGAAGAATGATCTGCATCGAATGTTCAGTGTTGGCTGCAATCTCTGCATCCATCCCCTGAATACCAGACATGCCACAATTCTCGGTTATGACACCCACCGGGTCAGCGAGGAATTTGAGTCTCAGTTCCTCATCTTCCCAGCACTCGTCTAGTAGTTCAATAAGTGTCTTTGTACAACTGGTCATCTTAGTGGTCCCCTGTTACTGCTTAATGCCAGCACCGTGTTGGCGTACCCCAAGGTGCTATGATACCGGCCAGAAAGCTGGCCTGTGACAAAGAACACCACCTCATCCCGTCGCAACTTCATACTGGCCGCTGCCAGCTGTGCGGCAAGCACTGCCATGCTCTCCTGCACCGCACGCGAGAGCCAAAATGCGGAGCTGCTGAGGGAGCAACCAACCCTCGACCCCAGCACAACCAATCCATCAGTCACCGCCACCACCATTGCGGAAGCTGAGAAACTTGCCGGTGTTCGCTTCACTGAGCAGGAACGTCAAGTAGTTGCCGAACACATTGGCGAGCAGATTGCGATGATGAATCTGCGAGCTGCGAGCTTGCGGCTCCCAAACCAGTTAGCGCCGGCGACTGTGTTTCGTGCCCAACTACCAGGCAAACCGCTACGCCGTGTCACTGTTGCCGGCGATCCAAAACAAGTACCGCGCCCTTCATCACCCTGCCCCTCCAATGAGGTC
>CALCOW010000396.1 GCA_937899935.1 uncultured Phycisphaerae bacterium | reverse complement strand
GAGGATCTGCCAGTCTTGTGGAGGGGGAGCTGCCAACCCTGCCATTGTGGCTTTCAGCGGACTTTGGCTATGAGGACATCATGGCGGGCCTCAAAGGGCCGCTGGAGGGCAATAGAGGCCGTGGAAGGGCTCAAAACGGTGATCAGGGCTGATGGGTGGCTGTCCGGGCTTGATAGAGATCTTCCAGGATCGCCTCCATGCTGATGGCTCCATTGATGCTCTCAAGCTGATTGGAGGGGTCATCGGGGTCAAAGGCACGTACCGACATCACGCCGATGACCTCACCGGCTTGGTTGACCAGCGGGCCGCCGCTGTTCCCTGGGTAGACCGTAGCGTTGCACTGAATCAGCCTCCCGAATGGTCCTTGCGTGTTGTGGATCGCGCTGACCGTTCCACTGGTCACGTTCAAGACTCGATGGTGGCGTGTGAGACTTGTGGGCTCGGCGCCATCAGAGAGATCGACGGCGGCCGCCCAATGTCCAGCGGCTGAGGGAAAACCATAGACAAATATGGGATCGCCAGGTTGAATCTCTTGAGAGGTGGGGAGTGGTGCGATGTCATCTGCCTCAACAGAGAGAATCGCATAGTCAAGATTGTCGCTGATATGAGTGACCGTTGCTCTCGATCGGCCGCCTCCATCAAACAAGATGTCGTATCGGTAATTGGTCGATCCATCTTCCGTAACCACATGGCGACTGGTAATCATCTGGCCATCTTCAAGCACCATAAATGCCGTACCCAGGCTCAAGATGTCATCCAATGTAATTCCCGGCGGAGCATTTTCTGGGCGGACAACAACCAGTCCAACAGCAGTTTGCATGCGACCATAGTCTGGAACCGTCTGGCGAACTGGCGCTGCTGTCATGACCGTTTGGTCTGTATTTTGGTTGCCATTAACAACAACTGGATTTGAGGCATCAACTTCGCGAATGGCAAAGACAAGCCTGCCCGGAGCAGCCACAAGGACATCAACGTCATCACCCGTCTCGGCTTCCAATGCACGGAGTATTGCATCTCTCACCATGGCCAGACTTCCCGTCGAAATGAGTTCAAGTTCAAGTCGATCGCTACTGCCAATTGGCTCTTCTCTCACAATCTTGACAGAATCAGGATCAACACCAGGGCACGCTGCGACCGCCTCGGTCAGTGATGAGACAGCACTGTCTTTATAGGTGCCTGAGATCTGAACACGTAAGAGATCTTCATCAGCAATATGGCCGACTAAAAGAGTGAGTACCTCTCGGTCCGAACTAATCACGATGGTGGGTTGATCAGTAAATCGACTGACCGATGCCAAGAGCTGGTCTCGTACCTGCACCAGATCGGAATGGTAAGCCAACTCAATAACGAGGACTGGCTGACCCTCGATCATACGCTCTTCGAGCATTCGCACTGAACTGGGGTTCACACCTTGAATAGCAGCCATATCGTCACGTAATTGCCTCAATGGATTCGACCCAAGCGGGCCTTGCAGCAGGACCACCAATCGTTCTAATGCAGGGGCTGAGCTCACGCTCAATATCATCTCTTTGGGGTCGACTTTATTAACAACAATGGGTTGCTCGGTTTCTGCCTGCACAATTTGATTAATTGACTCACGAAGGTCGATCAGATTACCCAGGTGTTGGAACGTAATAGTCCTCAAAGGAGCTAATCCACTAGTCGATACCTCTTGTTCAAGTCTGATCGAGGTTTTGACAACGCCATTGAGTTCTCCAATATGTTCGACCAATTTTGGAAAAGTGCCTGCTGGCAAGGCGCCATAGATAGTGAGCGAGAAGGGTTCTAAGAGGGGTTCCGGGACCAGACGAATATGCAGTTGATGATCAGTTGCCGATACCACCGTCACACGATCTTTGGTCAGTTCGGCAAGCGTCTCAACGAGTTGATTCCGCAGTGCCAGTAGACCTCGGTCAAATGCGAAGTTCATGATGTAACGAGATTGACTTTGTTGCTGAGACTCGCTGACAAGATCGATGGCGTTGGGATTGACCCCCGGCATTTGACTCAGTCGATTCTGCAGTTCTTCGAGTTGCTGAGCGTCGAGAGTGCCATCAATGGTCAGTTCAACGGGTTCTGTTGATGGAAGAGGCTTAAGGGTCATTTCAAGGCGACCATCTTGGGCAGAACGTATCGTGGAAGGGCCGAATCCTAAGGCTATGAGTCGTGCGTCAAGATCACTGTGAAGTTGGGTCACATCACCGGTGAAGTCAAAGGCGACCGAGACCTTCGACATATCGTCATCAGTTTGACTCACTTTGAGGTGCACTGAATTTGGTGAGACACCTGGTATATCGCTCAGTGCCTGCCTGAGTTTGGCAGGGTTGACTTGATCCGAAGGTAGAGCAAGCACCAGCCGACATCCACGCCCACCATTGGCATCGATCGCAGAAAAGTCGCGCATAATTCGACTTGCCAATGCATTGGCGTGCGTTGTGGTCCAAGGGTTTTGACTGCGGTCTGGTCGGACTTCCCACGCATGCGATCCAATGATGCGATTACGTGAAAGATCGACCATGGTGTAGGTGGCCTGCATCGGCGTACCACGTCTTTGCGGCGTATCGAGTAGACGAATCAAGATCACAATGTCTGCTTCTTCGGAAAGCCCCAACTGTTTCGCGGCAGTCATGGGATTATCAAGTGGCAGTGTTTCAAGTGTTTTCAGATCAGAGCGGTCTTGTGGTGAAATTGAAATCAATGTTGCCTGGCCATGTTCACGAAAACGACCCCACCACGTATTCCATTGGGCTTGAGCGAGCCGTACTTCACCAGGAAGAATCGGCGGTGTACCGTGAAGTGCGTACATCGCTGGACCAGATGGAATCAGATCCACGTGGCCACGGGTAAGCAAACTGCCTTTGAGGCGGCTATCTAAATCTGCAGCTTGGTCCAATCGGCGTTCATTGACTCGGGCATCGGCAGGAGGGCCAGCCACAATGGTCTGAATCAGTAGGCGCGGATGTCCCATGGCTCGGTAGGCAGTTATAAAAGTCTCATCCTGCGGTACGGTCGAGGTTGATGCCGGCGGTGGTTCTGGACGACGTTGTCCCATCGCTGGACCAGCTAGAAACACTAAATAAAAGCTCATCAAAATCAGTCGTACAGGCATGTCTCACTTCCCTTGTCGCGATGGTCCTGGTTGATATCAACGTGCAGGTCGGACTTCGAGGCTCCAGTTCTCAGCGCCGTTACCAAGTGATGTCCCCTCCATAAATACACGCGTTAGTTCAGGTAGTTGCATGTATTTCCAATCACGATTGGCATTCAACACTCGCCCGGAAGCATCAAAGAATAGAAAGCGGTACTGAACAGAGAGATCACCTTGATCGACGAGCACACGTATTGGAACGGTCACAGTCATCGGTGGACCTTCGTTGACGTTAGGCGGACCGAAACCAACAAAATCATCGAGCTTATCTGCAACCGTAATTTGAGGGTAATGTCTGGCGGGGAATGGATCGGCTTGGCCAGCTGGGGGCGCTTTTGGTATTGGTTTACAGCTGACAAGCAAGGCTGCAATCAGCAGTAAGAAGCATCCAGTTTGTAGTTGTGTTTTAACGTTCATGTTTGATTCGCTCTCCTCTGAGCTCATAGGCAGATCGGATCACTCCGTCTCTAGCCATCCTGTTCTTCTTGGTTAGACGCCTTACGTTTGTCTTCTTTGCGTATTTGTTGACGAAGTTCTCTTACAATTTCACTTTGAGGCTGATAAGGCGCCTGTTTTTGGGCAAAGACGCGAGAATAAGCCGCTGAGCCCGCTTTGGGTGGCACCAGAGAGCGGCCGCCTTCCAAGATATGTCGCTGGTACGAGAGATCTCCGCCAGCTTGCTGATACTGAATGCGTTCCTGCTCATCAATGGCGATACCTTCAGCTCGATAGAGTTCTTCAAGATCCCCGAGGGTGAGGTTGTTCAGGTGCCCAGCTGACTGGTATTCCATGAGGACCTCATGACTTGGCTTTCGAACATCGTGGCCCCCGAGAATGAATGGCAGTTCACTGCCCGCGATCGCATCGGTAGACCCATCGTTTGAATAGACAATCTGATCTGCCTTTGCCCACTGAGGCGCTCGTCGGTCAGAGTTAAGTCGGACATAGCGCAGCACCGCTCGCTCGTGATCGGCAGGTGGATTAAGGCCAAAGAGTCTGAGCTTTGATCCTGACTGACCGGCCACTTGCAACAAGACTGATGTATTGGGGTGTGTTACTTTAATGGGTGCGAGATAAACACGTTGGGGCATAATCTCACAATAACGGGTATCTGCATGCGCTCCAGCTTTACTGACTGCACCAGCAACGAGTAAACCGAGTCCAATATATTTCGCAGTATCATCGTCTTGAGCCAGTAGCGCGCCACCGGCCACCATCATTCCAGTGCCAACAGCAGATTTCGCAACCCGGACATCTTCAAGGTTGTTCCACATGTGGTCGGAAGCCATTTGATCAAGATTGCAAACGATCGGAAAGTTTAACTTCTGATTGTCAATAGTGACTTGGAGCCGGGCATTTGGGCCAAAGCGCCGCCAGGGCTGAAACCGTGCCATCGATTTGTCTGGTCCATAGGCAACCTTTTGTGGTCCCAAGCCGAAGTCGACCACCAGCAACGTGTTCCACTGATCAGACTCCAGTGTGTTGATCAGTTTTTTAAGTTTGGAATTGATCTTAAGGGCCTGATTGAACTGGTCCCGTGCTTCGTCCTCACGGCCCAGTACCCAGCTTGCAACCCCGCTGAGTAAGTGGCCGTAGACAAAGTCGGTTTTTGCTACGACATAACCATTGTCGATGTAGTCATCGCGGCGTTCTCCATCTCTACGGTTCGACTCGCGGGCGATATCAACGGAGCTCTTGCGGCCCCCAGATCGACTTTGGCCGAAGTCTTTGAGCATAAAAAGGGACTGATTGGCCGCTGCCCGTGTATTGTCCCATTCGCCTTCTTGGCCTTTCTGAACGGCCACATAGGCATAGGTCATAGCCTGTTCAAATGGTTCGCCTTTCCAGAATTTGAGATCTTCATTGATGACAACAGAACTGATGGTCTTGTCACGGTTGATACCCTGGGTGCGCAGAATGTCGTAGACCTCATTGGCGCTGTCTTCTGACTCAGCTCCTTTGCCGTCAGCAAGGTCAACCATGACCTCTCTCATGCGTGTGAGCATGTAGTTTCGATCATCTTTTTTGTCTCTGGTGTTTCCATACTCATCATGAATAGCCTCTCGAGCATCGGCATAGTTGCCGGCTTTGACACTAGTCATTAATGATTGATTAGGCTTACTAACACAGCCCAGTGGCAGTGTAAAGAAACTAAGAAGAACAGCGGTTATCAGCAATGCATGGTGCTGATACGAACGACCTCTTTTGCTACTCGTGATGCCCACAATCACCTCCATTTGTTAAGCGGCATCAACAATGACAGAGTTTGTTAGTCCCAACTCAGTCCAAATGCCTCTCGCTTAAACTCAAACTTGTCCACCCAATCAACTTCACCTGACGCTCGATCAACGATGGAATATTCACAGTAATAAGCATCGGTACGATTGCCTGCCGTGGTTCGTACCACAGAGGTATACGTCGCCGTCAAAATATGTGTTGAGGTGCGATCGCCAGCATAATCGAGTCGCACATTCTGATTTTCGCGTGCCTGGCGAACTTTGTCAGCAGCCCTCACAAATCGAATGTTCTTTGAATTTGCAAGTTCTCGCACTGGTAGCGAGTCGACGACACGCTCAACTAAATACCATTGTTCGCTGGTTGGTATGAGATCTGATGATAGATTTTGTACAGACTGAATGGTTATGATCATCTCGGGTGATCGTCCATCGCGTTCTTGCAAAAACTCACTCGAACGAAGGCTGTCAGCCATCTCAGTGGTGATGGCCTGCAAATCATCAGTCGTGAGTCGTGAGGTAGATGTCTTGGGGGCACAGTTCATCGCATAGAAAGCTATGACAAGAAGTGCAATCCATACTAGGAGGGCGCGATTTTTTTGTGTCATAACAGAGCTCGATGTTAACTACCGGGCGTACTTCACTTCATAGTCTTCAGAGAAAACAACTTCAGCATCACGTGCGTTGTCGATGCTGAACTTCATGTAAAAGAGTTCTGTAGATCCCCTATAGATGCCATACATATCCCCATTGAGATAGTAAACATACTCAGCATCAGGCCGAACAACTTTGTTTGGGTCATTGCCTTCCTGAAGCGGATCGCTGCTGCCATCGAGTTCTTCGCGGTTAAGCGATTCTATGCGTGCTCGCTTTCTGACAAACTTGACATTGTCTCGGAATGACTTGTTCTTTGATAACAGAGAGAGAATGCGGTCGCGTACATATTCAAAGTCGACGGTACTGACTCGGCCCGCCGTCTTATTGACAATGTCACCGTAAATCAATGTGACTCGGTATCCATCCCAATCCTCATCCGTGAGGCGGTTGATATCACGCACGAGTGAGGTGGCAACCTCATCGCTGGCCGTCGCTAGGTCTGCGGTATAGGGGCCCCCAGCCTTCACTTCGGCAGCGGTTGTTTCTGAGATCGGTATGCGTCCACTGCTCTGGCCCTTGGGGGCACAGGAAACGGATAGCGATAGAGCCAAGATGGCCACAGTAATACAAGTTGTACGAGTCATGAAGTCACTCCTAGGTCTTTGAAAGTCTGGACACAAAGGCCATGGAGACTTGCGGCCATACTTGAAAAAGTAACCTGAGGCACGCGGAGAGCTATGCCAGAGGGCAGAAACGCGTCGATCGAGCAGTATACCACGCTAGAGATACGATCCCGTCCATCAGCTTCCGGCCAGAATAAAGAGATCTCAAACGGACGTTATAGTGCTCAGTCAATTCGGAACACATGGAGACCGCCAATGTCAAATCAAGTCAGTCATGTCGATCACAATACAGAGCACTTCGATTGGAGCCCTCAAGTTGAGGCAGAGGCGATCATTTCCCGTCTTCTTGATTCCTTCATGGATCAGTCAAAAGACAGTGTTGATCTCGCACATCGCATGCGACGTGAATCAGGAACTCGATTCCGTGATTGGGTTGACTTTATCGAAGTGCCCGAAGATGCCAAGCTATCCAGTGAGTTAGAAGCAACTGGGTTTTCTTCTATTCCATCGCGAGAGAGCGAACAAGTGTGGGTCCATGAACAAGGGCTCTTTCCAGAAGTGGTGCTCTCTGGGCGCACCAATATGCGAGTTGGGATCAAGGTCGATTCGGTCGCCGCATTTCTTGGCGCTTGGCGTATGACAACAGAACATGTCATTGAAGGTGATCCATTTTCGGTGATTCGTCGTTCACCGGTCTTTACGGACTCTGGCGCAGAACTGTGGGTCATTGAACGATATGGATCACGCTCTTTCGATTTGCCCTCATATGATGCAGAGAAGGCGATTAAAGGTGTTGCTCATCTTGAAGCGCTGCGTCGTCGTCCACGTGATTTTCCAGAAGATGATCATGCATGGGCGATTGTCAATGGCATGGTTGATGCATCCATTGCTGACATTGGAGTCAATCAAACCTGCGCCTACTTTTTCTTAGCGGAAAGAGAATATTGGGAATCACGCAATAAAGCGGCGCAGTTCCAGAAGAAACGTCAAGACTCATTGGGACTTGGTTGGGCGAATCATGACCATCACACTTTTAGGTCATCACGACTTGGATTCCCCAAGCTCATTGGACTTCTTGAAAAGCTGGGTTTTGAGTGTCGCGAGCGTTTTTATGCTGGAGAGCAAGCTGGCTGGGGTGCGCAGGTGCTTGAACAGAAAGAATGTCATTTCACCATCTTTGCTGATGTCGACATGTCACCGGAGGAAGTTGCTGGCGACTTTGCCCATCAGGCATTCAAAAAGAGAGATTACTTAGGTACCGTTGGCTTGTGGGTTGGACTCCATGGCGAGTCGATGTTGCAGGCCGGTATGCACCATCTTGAATGCCAGTTCGATTTCGACGCTCTGCGAGACCAAATGGAAGCCGCTGGCTATGAGTGTATGGATCCCTTTACAGATTGGGATTATCTCAAGCAACAGTTTACGGTAGGGGAGCGCTGGACCGTCTCCGAATCCCGAGTGAATAGACTTGTCGAACAAGACTTTATCACTGGCCAGCAAGCAATGCAGTTCCTTAGTCAAGGCGCTATCGGATCGCATCTTGAAAATCTTGAGCGACATGGTGGTTACAAAGGCTTCAATCAGTCAGGTGTTAGTGACATCATTTCAAGGACTGATCCACGGGCCCAGGCTGCCTTGCGTGGCGGGTAAAGTGGGTTCCATTCAATCAAACACGAATAAAAA